>NZ_BAUW01000082.1 GCF_000517385.1 Mesobacillus boroniphilus JCM 21738
TGCGCTTGCGCTTTTTGTTCTTTTTTTTTGCGGGTATTTTGGCAATGGAGTTGTCCGGCCTACTACCTTTTATTTCACTCCAAAGTAAAGTAACTGTTTGACTATATTCACAATAAAGAACTCTAGCCGATATAATTACCATAATCAACATGAAAATCAAAAAAAAGGATGTAAGCCAAATATGTTTTTTAGTCCCGAGTCAGACAATATAGTTATTTTACAGGGAGAATATTCACTCCCAATTGTATTCCTTTCGGTGGTAATAGCCTTCCTTGCTTCCTTTTCTGCTCTTTCAATGAACGAAAGGATTAGCAAGAATGGATTTTTTAGCCGGAATTTTTGGCTGGCCCTTGCTTCCATTGCAATGGGTCTCGGGATTTGGGCGATGCATTTCATAGGGATGAGTGCTTTTAGACTTCCGGTATCAATGGAGTATAACTTTTCCGAGACGATATTATCCGTTTTTCCTGCCGTCATGTCCTCATACCTGGCGTTTTATATTTCCAATCGAATTAATTTAACTCGCTGGCCACAAATACTTGCTGGCATGATCATGGGTATCGGAATTGCTTCAATGCATTATATCGGTATGTCGGCAATGGAGATGGATATTGAGTATTCTTATCGGCCTTTCATTTTTGTTCTGTCGGTTCTGATTGCCATCATTGTTTCTTATGTTGCTCTGTACATATTTACCAGCATGCAAAAATTCATGGGGAATTTTTATGTAAAGGTGATTACGTCCTTACTGATGGGGATCGCTATATCAAGTATGCATTATACAGGCATGGAGGCGGTTGTTTTTTATACAGAGGGAACCGTACTTCCAGAAACTCAACATGGACACCATATGAATTTGCACATGCTAATTATTGCTGTGACGGTAGGAATAGGAGTGATATTGGGTTTTTCTGGATTATCCAGCCTGCTTGACCGGTATGTCGATTTCCGTTTGAATCATTTCGATGCCTTGACAGGATTGCCGAATAGACGGCAATTCGAAAAAGTGCTCAATGCATCTTCACCAGCCAGCATGGCGGTGATCCATTTACATGGATTGGAAAAATGGAATATCCGATATGGTTACGAATACGGTGATGAAGTCATTAAGGCAGTTAGTGAGATTCTTGTCAGCCTAAAGCCGTCATTCGGTGTGATTTATAGAATAGAAGGAAATCGCTTTGCTCTATTATCAGAGGATGGACGAGATTATGAAAAATTGAAAACCTCACTGGAAAGAATAACTGTGATTTTGAAAAAACCGTTAGTCATCAAGGAAAAGAAATTAGTGATTAATATGGTTTGTGCAGTAGCTTGCTCAGAAGAGGATGAACAAGCTGATTTATTTTCCAATACGTTGGCAGTGCTCCAGCAGTCTAACATTGCTTACAATCATGAAGTAATTGAATATGATCCAAAGATCCATACTTTCGCATTTGAACGGAATCTCATTCATGACATTGACAGGGCAATGGAAGATGAGGAACTTTATGTTCTTTATCAGCCAAAAGTATGTTCAAACACGAAAATGATCTTTGGTGTTGAAGCATTGCTGCGCTGGAAGCATCCTGTACACGGTATGATTTCCCCTGGTGTTTTTATACCGGTTCTCGAAGAAAATGGCAAGATGCACGAGGTAACGGATTGGCTCATCAACCATGTGTGCGGGCAGATTATGTTTTGGAAGAATGGAGGAAACGAAGCTTTCAAAGTAGCGATTAATATTCCAGGTTCCTATTTTACTTCGCCACAATTGATGGAAACATTGAAACAGTGTATTGCGAAATATGAAATCGAAAGCAAGTATCTTGAACTTGAAATTACAGAGACAAGCGTAATCGATCAAATAGAAAATGCAATCAGGGCAGTAAGTGTTTTTAAAGAAATAGGGTTTACTGTGGCTCTCGATGATTTTGGAACGGGTGTATCTTCCTTATCGTATTTAAAACGGCTGCCGATTTCTACGTTGAAAATTGATAAGTCCTTTGTTGATGATGTTCCACAATCAGAGAAGGATTCAGCGATTATGAAAGCAATCATTAGTCTGGGACATTCATTGAAACTAAAAGTGGTGATTGAGGGAGTGGAAACCGAAGACCAGATGATTTTCCTGTCCAAAAATTTTGATAATCCAATTATTCAGGGTTATTACTATTCCAAGCCGCTCAATGCTGTTGAGGTGGTTGAATGGGTCAATGCTCTAGAGACACAATCAGGTGCAGTCTCTTAAATATGCTATGAATTTGTTAATTTTTTCAAAATATAATTGGTGTGTATCTTCATTTTAATTTTTTAGGAGGAAAGTGAATGAATTTATCTATTTCACAAATCAAAAAGAAAGCTATTGCGACTTTAAAAGGAAAGTGGGGCATCGGTGTAGCACTTACATTCATAGTCTGTTTGATTACGACTATAGTGCCGACAATTATAGAAGTGCCTTTAAGCGGTGGATTTTCTGAGTGGTTTAACCAAACCGAAACGCCATTGATTGCTGACATGGTTAATCTTCTAATCTCGTTTTTATTCATCCCGATGACAGTTGCCAGCTACTGGTTCTACCTTGTTATTGCCAGATGGAATGACCCGAAAATCTCCGATGTCTTTGCAGTGTATAAAGAATGGGAGCTATCACTGAAAGTTATCGGTACATCTATCCTTGTTGGAATCTTCACGATTCTATGGTCATTGCTGCTGATTATACCAGGGATTATCAAGGGAATTTCCTACTCACAAGTGTTTTTCATTTTGAGGGATAACCCACAGCTCTCCGCACTTGAAGCGATCACAGAAAGTAAAATCAGGATGAAGGGCTATAAGTGGAAATATTTCCTGATGAATCTTAGTTTTATAGGGTGGGTATTCATCGCCATCTTTACTTTAGGAATTGGTTTCTTGTGGCTGACTCCTTATATCAGTGCAGCCAATGCTACTTTTTATAATGAATTAATCGCGCTGCAAGACCATGAAGAGGCCAATCCAGCTGACTTGGAAAGCTAATGTATTATAGTCCCAGCTATTTTTTTGCTGGATTTTTTATTATCGAAGAGTCCTTCTTATTTATTTCAGTGGCAGTTTTGCCTTGATTCAGACTACTCCTTTGATTATGTGATTCATAACAAATGAAAAAGATTAAAGGATAATTGTGGGAAAAGTCGAATAATATTAGTTCATGAAATATAAGAAATGAGGGGAAATATGGAAATAGACAGATCTACTTTATTTTTGGTCGATAAGAAAGAAGGGTTCAGTCCAACTTTCAGTCACCTGGTGTCAATGATGAATTATGTACGTTCCACCACCCTTGAAGCATTAGAAGGACTTACAATTGAGGAACTGGATTTCCTAGTCCATGATGAAGCGAACTCAATTGGTATGTTGCTTGGACATATGGCTGCTGTGGAACGGATCTATCAAATTATTACCTTTGAGAGAAGGGATCCAACTATGGAAGAGGAAGAAGCCCTGGCAGCGGGTCTTGAAATTGGTGAAAAAGGAAAGGCCGCATTTAAAGGATTTCCTCTGGAACATTATCTGGCTGATCTCGAGGCTGCACGGGAAGATACGTATCGTACGTTCAAGACACTTCCTGATCAATGGTTGTTTGAGCAGACGAACTGGTGGTGGAATGAGCCAGGAAACAATTATTTTAAATGGTTCCATGTGTTTGAAGATGAGATTAATCACCGCGGCCAGATTAGGATGATCAAGAAGATTCATAGCATGCAAAAAGAACAATTAGCCAAATAGAGTGACAAGCAGAATCCGTGGAGCATTCACGGATTCTTTGAAATTAATTCATGTGCAGCTAATTTTCCGCAAATTTTTAAAAATATTGAAACTAAATATCATGACAATCGTATTACATATCAAGAAATAAATGGAATAAGGGAGGGTGCTTGTTCGATTTTAGCAAGGGGTGAGTAAAAATGGAGCTGTTTGGCATGCCATTAGAAACGATTTATTTTTACGGGTTGGTCATTTCGGGTGCGGTCACCATCATTTATTTATTCTTTGGTGATGCTTGAGGGGCTGACAGAAGCTATTCCTTTTGTGAATCCAACATTAATATTTTCCTTTGTTGCGATTTTTACAGCCGGCGGGTATTTAGGTGAAGTTTTTACAAAGCTGCACAGTGTTCTGATTGCTGCTGCTTCTGCAATTATTGCTCTTATTCTAGTAACTTTGCTGAATGTATTTGTGCTGATTCCACTATCCAATGCCGAGGAATCCCTCGTGTATAAAGAGAGTGACTTAAGAGGTAGAATCGGTACCGTTATCACTGGTATTCCGGTTGACGGCTATGGTGAAGTCATGATTGAGAATATCAGCGGGCGCATCTCTAAGCCGCAGTCAGTTTTACAAAATCAGAAATACCTTATGGAAAAAAAGTACTGATCATCGACATCGAAAATGGAGTCCTTCAAGTCAAGTTGTATGAAGAGTTAGAGACTTATATTTAGGGGGAAAAGGTATGGATCTAATGTTTATTGTTATTGGTTTTGTTGTCTTCCTTGTCATCGCTATGATAGCCGTTTTCATCACAAAGTATAAAACTGCTGGACCTGATGAAGCCCTGATTGTAACGGGCAGCTTCCTTGGCAGCCGCAATGTTCATACGGATGAGTCGAGCAACAGGATAAAAATTATTCGTGGGGGCGGCACGTTCATTTTCCCGGTATTCCAACAATCCCGCCCACTCAGCCTGCTCTCAAGCAAGCTTGAAGTCACTACACCTGAAGTATACACAGAACAGGGTGTTCCAGTCATGGCAGATGGAACGGCGATTATTAAAATCGGAGGATCCATCAGTGAAATTGCCACTGCTGCTGAGCAATTTCTTGGAAAATCAAAAGAAGACCGAGAGAATGAAGCGAAGGAAGTATTAGAAGGGCATCTGCGTTCGATTTTAGGATCAATGACTGTCGAAGAAATCTATAAGAATCGTGATAAGTTCTCACAGGAAGTCCAGCGTGTTGCTTCGCAGGACCTTGCAAAAATGGGACTTGTCATTGTGTCATTCACGATCAAAGATGTTCGAGATAAAAATGGTTACCTCGATTCCCTTGGTAAACCTCGTATTGCCCAGGTAAAACGTGATGCTGATATCGCCACAGCTGACGCAGAAAAAGAAACAAGAATCAAGAAAGCTGAAGCAGATAAAGAAGCGAAGAAGGCTGAATTTGAACGCGCAACTGAAATTGCTGAAGCCGAAAAAATTAATGGATTAAAAGTTGCTGAGTACCGCCGCGAGCAGGATAGTGCCAAGGCTAGAGCTGACCAGGCTTATGATTTGGAAATGGCACGTACACAGCAAGAGGTCACCGAACAGGAAATGCAGGTCAAAATCATCGAGCGTCAAAAGCAAATTGAACTTGAAGAGAAAGAAATTTTGCGCCGTGAACGCCAATATGATTCCGAGGTCAAGAAAAAGGCCGACGCTGACCGCTATGCTGTCGAGCAATCCGCTGCGGCTGATAAAGCCAAGCAAATCGCTGAAGCAGATGCAAATAAATATCGTATTGAAGCAATGGCTAAGGCTGAAGCAGAAAAAGTCCGTATGGACGGTCTTGCGAAAGCGGAAGCAGAAAAGGCAAAAGGTGAAACCGAAGCGGAAATTATCCGTCTGAAAGGTCTTGCAGAAGCAGAAGCGAAAGAAAAAATCGCTGAAGCATTCGAACAGTTCGGCCAGGCTGCGATCCTCGATATGATTGTGAAAATGCTTCCTGAATACGCGAAGCAAGTTGCAGCGCCACTAGGAAACATCGATAAGATTACCGTCGTCGACACAGGCGGCAGTGACGCCAATGGCGGAGCAAACAAGGTAACCGGCTATGCGACTAATCTTATGTCGACGCTTCAGGAATCACTAAAAGCATCATCCGGTATTGATGTAAAAGAGTTGATTGAGAATTTCTCAGGCAAAGCTAATGTAAGACACAGTATTGATGCATTGGCAGACGAAATTCGCGAGAACAAGACCGAAAACAGAATTGAAGCTGCGTTGAAGCAGGAAGAATAGAAGAAAAACCCGTCTGGGGCTTTGACTCCAGGCGGGTTTTCTTTTTTAACTTTATAAGAAAGTACAAACTTTTTACACTTTGATTAGTGTCTAGCTCCAGCGCCTAGCCCCTCGAGACGCTTCGGTCCGCCCAATGAAGTCAAAGAGCGACTTCACTGGTCGGCCCTCCAGCGCTTGTCGGGGCTGACCAAGGCGCTTGCGCTTTTCTAATTGAAAACATTCTTAGTACTGTATTGTATGTGTATGTTTGATACTGCAGCTAATCTGTAAGGTAACAGGAAATGTTAACGAAATATTCACAAAAATAGAGTGCTATTTGGATTAGAATAGAAATTAAGAAAGGAAGTGGACTATGTTACTTAAAAAGAGAGCTGAATCAGAGGAATTAGTATCACTGCGCTACTTGAATACAAGAATGGAGTTGGCTGGAAAGGACAAATTTTATCTTTCGAATTTGGAAAAGGGGTATAAAGGGGAGATTGAATTTGACCGCCAGACAGAAAACCTCTCAGAGGAAAGGTACATAATAGATGACCTGCTGCTCCAAGTAAATAATTCATATTTCCAGATTGATAAAGTGATAATATCTGGTGGGTTAATACATCTATTGGATGTGAAATATCACGAAGGTGACTATTACCTGGAATCAGACAAATTGTACTCCGTAAAGAGCGACCGAGAGTTCAAAAATCCAGTCATACAATTAAAGAGAAGCGAGACGCTCTTTCGCCAACTGCTTCAAAACCTCAAATTAAATTTCCTCGTCCAGGCTTCAGTTGTTTTTAACAACCCAGAATTTACCCTTTACCAAGCCCCGCTGGACCAGCCAATAATTTTACCAACCCAAATCAATCGCTTTTTAAAAGAACTTAACGAAACACCATCTAAGTTGGAAGAGAATCATAAACGACTCGCCCAAAAATTACTTTCATTACACCATGATAAAAATCCATTCACCACTCTCCCAGCATATAATTATGATCAATTGGAAAAGGGCATGCACTGCAGGGCTTGTGGTTCTTTTAATACTTCTATAAAAACCCGCCATTTAGTCTGTGGTAAATGCGGAACTTCTAAACCAGTAGAACAAGCAATCGTACAGCAAATAGAAGAATTCAAACTATTATTTCCAGAAAGAAAGATAACAACACAAAGCATATATGAATGGTGCAACATAGAAATAAAAAAAAGAAGGATAACCAGAGTATTAAAGAAGTTCTACACGGCAAAAGGAACCACGTCGGATACTTATTACGAATGAAAAATAGTCTGAAGTGAGTAGAGATTCGGCCAAAACAGGAGCGCGGAGCCGTTGAAATGTCCGAAGATGGGGTAGGTTCGGCCAAATCAGGAGCCGCGAGCCGTAGAATTGTCCGAAGTGGATGCAGGTTCGGACAAATCAGGAGCGTCCAGCCGTTGAAATGTCCGAAGTTGGTATAGGTTCGGCCAAAACAGGAGCGTCCAGCCGTTGAAATGTCCGAAGATGGGGTAGGTTCGGCCAAATCAGGAGCCGCGAGCCGTAGAATTGTCTGAAGTAGGTGCAGGTTCGGCCAAAACAGGAGCGTCCAGCCGTTGAAATGTCCGAAGATGGGGAGGTTCGGCCAAAGAAGGAGCGTCCAGCCGCAGAATTGTCTGAAGTTGGGTAAGGTTCGGCAATCAATAAAAACGCCTGAGCTCTAACAATGCTCAGTCAATAACTTCAGTATTAATATCCAGAAATTTTGCGATAATTGAGAAAATAATATAATATAAAATATAATAAACCGACTGGATAGTTTATTTGGTTTTCTCCTGAAAAATCATTCATCAGTGTTCAGAAGCGATCGCTTACATTAAAATCCAGAAGGATATTCACTCATTTTAAGAAAGAGAGGAAAATGACATGGAACAAAAGGTAATGAACCAATCAATCATGTCTGCGCTCGAAAAGTTCAATGAATTAGATGAAAAGATTTCGCATTTTAATAGTATTTTAGGTTTGTTGAGCTGGGACCAAAAAGTTATTTCACCGAAAAAAGGACGTTCTATTTTTGCGAATGCAAATGGAACACTTAGAACAGAAGCGTTCAAGCTGACTGTTTCTGAGGAAATGGGGGAGGCACTAAGTACGCTCTCCACACCAGAAGCGGAGGAGTACCTTGATGAGGCAATGAAAGCTAAGGTACGTGAACGCCTTAAATTTTATAACCGTTCAAAGAGTATTCCAGCAGCAATGATTAAAGACTTCTCTGTACTTACATCAAGGGCGAATGATGCCTGGGAAGAGGCAAGAGAGAATAATGATTTTGGAAAATACCTTCCGTATCTTGAGAAGATCGTAGAATTCAAAAGGAAAGCTGTTGAAATTTACGGTTATGAAAACCATCCATATGATGCGCTCCTGGACGAATTTGAGCCTGGCCTGACTGTGGAAAAGCTAGACCCGCTGTTTGTTAAATTAAGAGAATCAAGCGCTGATTTACTTAGAAGAATTCAAGAGTCTTCATACAAGCCATCAGTTGAAATATTTGAACAGCCTTATTCAGTAGAAAAGCAAAAAGAGTTCAATCGTTATATCTTGCCGCTGATAGGCTTCGATATGGAAGCGGGCAGGCTGGATGAAACTGTCCATCCATTTGCGCAACCTGTAAATACCCGGGATGTGAGGATTACGACCAGATATCTTGAAAATAATGTCCGCTCCGCAATTTTCGGAACAATTCATGAAGCTGGGCATGGTATTTATGAACAAAATATCAATCCGGAATTCCAGGATACAGTACTTCAGGAAGGTGCCTCATTTGGAATCCATGAATCTCAGTCGCGATTCCTTGAAAACATGGTAGGACGCAGTGAGGAATTCTGGAAGTACTTCTATCCGAAACTGCAGGAACATTTCCCAGAACAACTTGGGAAAGTGGGATTGGATGATTTTTATCGAGCCACGAATGCTGTCCAGCCTTCGTTCGTCCGAGTAGAGGCTGATGAGCTAACTTATAATCTTCATATCATGGTTCGCTATGAAATTGAGAAGCTTTGATTGCCGGGGAAATAGAGGCGAAGGATCTGCCAGGAATCTGGAACGCAAAAATGAAAGACTATCTTGGCATTTCACCATCTACTGACAGTGAAGGGGTGCTCCAGGATATTCATTGGTCGTTCGGAGGGCTTGGCTACTTCCCGTCATATTCTCTTGGAAATTTGTATGCGGCCCAAATCCTGAACAAGATCAAGAAAGATTTGCCGGATTTCTATGAAAGCATCGAGCGTGGTAACTTTTCTGTGATTCAAGACTGGTTAAGGGAGAACATCCATCAGTATGGCATGCTGTATACTCCAAATGAACTGATTGTAAAAGCCACCGGGGAAGAACTGAATGCAGTATACCTGGTTCAGTATCTGGAAGAAAAGTATAGCAAAGTATACAAATTATACTAAAAACGAAAATGAGGTAATTCAAATGACGCCAATTGTTTCAGAGGAATATAAGGAAAAGAAGCGTCAGGAAATACTACAGAGCGCTCATGTTTGTTTTGCCGAGAAGGGTTTTGAAGCATGTACTGTTGATGATATTGTCGCTCGTTCCGGCATGAGCAAAGGGGCGATCTATAATTATTTCAAAAGTAAGGATGATATCTACCTTGCCTTGATGGAAGGCCAGACACATAAATCGAGAAATGAATTTGCAAAAGCGATAGCTGAGCGAAAGACAGCGCTTGATAAGCTCAATTACTTGATTGAAGCCTACCTGGATAACGATCCGAATGATGAAGAGAACAAGGGTCATGCGATTGTCCATTACGAGTTCAGTTTGTATTCAACACGGAATCCGAAGTTGAAGAAATTGTTGACTGAACGATATAAAGATTTCTTTGTTTCATTGCTGATCGGAATCATTAAAGAAGGCCAGACATCAGGTGAATTCAACAAAGAGCTAGATCCCTCGACACATGCGGATATTTTTTGGGCGATGGTCAATGGAGCTACATTACAGGCAACTATCCTTGAAAATTATCAATATAAACTTATATTAAAAGAAATGCAGAATTTGTTCTTGGAAAAATTAAGACAATAAATGATTAAAACCAGTGAGGTGCTCCCTCACTGGTTTTGATTTTTTTTCGACAGGTACAGTTAACACGGAGCGAGTTCATCACTTCAGCTCCAGTGCGTTTTGCTGGTATTCCGATTTTTCTTTTAACAGTTTTTTCAGTTTCGGCTTGTTCTTTCTTCCGGACAGAATGTAAAGGAAGTCTCCAGCCATGATGACGGTATTCCCTGTAGGGGCAATCAGTTTGCCGTTACGGATGATTGCATTCACCAGTGTCCCTTCTGGAAATGGAATTTCCATCAAGGTTTTACCGACAATTGCACTATCGCTTTCCATTTCATATTCAATCATTTCAGCATCTGCTTTTCCAAGTGAAATCAGCTCAAGCGACTGCATCGGTGTCGTTTTTTTAGGACCATTCAATTCCAGCTTATTTGCTAGCATCGGTATGGTAGCTCCCTGAATCAGTGCGCTCGTCAGTACGACGAAGAATACAACATTGAAAATCTGATGGCTGTTCCCAATACCTGCCAGTAAAGGGAATGTGGCAAGGACGATTGGGACCGCACCTTTCAAGCCCGCCCATGAAAGAAAAAGGCGTTCTTTTTGGGAATATGGCATTTTATATGTTGAGATGAATACAGCAAGTGGCCTTGCTATCAATATCAGAATTAATGAAATCAAAATTCCTTGAATTAGAATGGCGGGTGTGAAAAGCTCCGATGGGAATACAAGGAGTCCAAGGATGACAAACATTAAAATTTGCATCATCCAGGCAAACCCCTCAGAAAATCGGAAAATAGAATGACGGTAAGCAATTTCCGCATTACCGATGATGATCGCTGCGATATATACAGCTAAAAGTCCGCTGCCGTTAAGGAATGCTGTAATGCCATAAGTCAGCAATGCAAACGCGGTTGCGAAAACAGGATAGAGCCCACTGGAATCAAGGTTTATTGAATTCAATGCTCTGATAGCGACTTTTCCGAAAATAAAGCCCAGTATCAGGCCCAGTCCCATTTGCAAAAAGAAGTCTCCGATCAACTTTAAAGTACTTGCATCAGGAATAGTAATAAGTTCAATCATTGCTACGGTTAAAAATACAGCCATTGGATCATTCGATCCTGATTCAGCTTCGAGAGTAGAAGTAAGTTTTGGAGAAATATTATGACCTTTCAAAACAGCAAACACGGCTGCGGCATCAGTCGAACCAACAATTGCCCCAAATAAAATGGCTTCTACCAATCGAGGCCCAAAATTGTTTTCGCAGCGACGGCAACAAGTCCCGAAGTGAGTAACACTCCAATCGTTGCAAGAGATAAAGAAGGAACTATTACTGGCCTGACGTCTTTCCAATTTGTTTGCAGGCCACCTTCAAACAGGATGATGATGAGTGCAATAACACCGATCATTTGTGCAACTGCTGCATTATCAAAATAAATGATGCCAAGAACATCACTGCCCATGACCATCCCTACCATGATAAAGAAAATCAGGGAGGGAACCCCAAGTCTGGTTGAAAACCTCGTAGTTAACACCCCGACAATGAATAAAACAGCTAGAAGCAGGATAAAAGAGTCAGTACTAGCTACATATTCAGGCAATAAAAACTCCTCCTTATAGATTGATATTTATTTTAACCGGGACCGTTTCCTGGTCTACTCCAATAAAATGCTTCGTTTCTGATGGCGAGGCATGCTTTAGTCTTTTTGGATGAGTGAAATTGCAACCCCCTGGGAGTAAGCATGATAGCCAAAAGTTTTCCTAAGAGTGGTCATTCCTACCGGTTCATCGATTCCGGCATTTTTGGCAGCTGCATTGATAATCCTGTATGCTTGTTGTCTTGTGATTGGGTTAGGAGTTTTTCGCGACCTAAAAAGATAGTCTGTAGCAATAAAAGAATTTTCATTTAAATATTTTTTTAGGGACACCCTTATAGAGGCATTTAAGTAAACAGGAGGAATGGAATAGTGAGGTATGGAAAGAAAGTCTGTAATTCCTCCATCCTTTTCGCATACATCGTGGACTCTCAGACTAAGTAATTCCTGAAGTTTAATTCCAGTATTGATACCAAGTAAAAATAAACAATAATCCCTGGCCGAGTGATTTTCGAGGAATTTCTTCATGATGCTAATTTTCTTTTTGGATTTAATCGCACTTACCGTTTTCATTAAATCACTTCCTTAAGTAACTTAATTATATCTTATATCAAGTTTTGTAACATAAATTTTGCCTGAAAAAGATTTTTTTGTTACCCGACTGTCAAATGTTATAATGAACAGAATCTAAAAATTTGTTATTAACCTGGAGGCAATTATGCTGACTTTTGAACAGAAACTTGCAATTATTGAATCATTTCCTCAACTCGAACGAAAAAATGTCTCTTTAGGCCGTGTTAACTTCCACTTTGCTGAGAGCATATACGACAAGAAAAATGTTATATATCACCTTCACCCAAATGGGAATGGGTTTGTCTATGGTGAATTTTTAGAAGGCTATGATGTTGACCCTAAGGGAATGGTAAATATCCGTGATTTTACTTCGGATGAGCTTAAATCGATCATTGAACAGTCAATTGAGTCTCTTTCGGCCAATAGCACCATTGAATCAGCCATCATAGAGGACAATGAAGAGGAACGCTGGATTAATTCAGAAAACCACACATTGATTCTTGTCCATGAAGATGAAATGTGGAATGTGTATGCTGGTTTGAATCTTGATGGTACATTCCTTTCTTACAATGAAGCCAAACAATATTTAGAAGAAGAAGGATTCAGGAAAAGATAAAAAAGGATGCCGCAGTGGCATCCTTTTTTCTATTAAAACCAATCCTTCTTTTCTTGAGACGCCTATAATTTGAAATTCCCAGTCAGTTTTTCTAATTCCGTTGCTGTCCGCTGGAGGATTTTTGTCGTGTCGTTTACATTTTCTGCAATTCTGAGCTGCTCTTGTGTAGACTGGTCTGTCTGTCCAGTGCCTGCTGCAATTTGCTGGGATGCTTGAGAGACTGTATCAAGGGAATTAGTTATTTGTTCAAATGCTATAACTTGCTGTTCAATGGCAGTTGCGATGTTATTGGAGTTGTCTTCGATCTCCAATGTTGTTTCATAGATTTCATTCAGTGTGTTTTTTGCCTTAGCAGATAGGTCTTTATTGTATTGTACAGCTTCTCTTGTTTTCGTGATGTAGTCAACGGCAGTGCGGGTGTTCTGGACATTTTCGTTAACGATGGAAATGATAGTGGATGCCGATTTTGCGCTTTCCTCAGCAAGCTTCCGGACTTCGTTTGCTACAACAGCAAAGCCTTTTCCATGTTCTCCAGCCCTTGCAGCTTCAATGGCTGCGTTCAATGCCAAAAGGTTTGTTTGATCAGAGATTGTATTGATGATTTTAACGAATTGTGTGATTTTATCTGATTGTTTTTCAAGCACGGTAATAATGTCAGCAAGCTGATTTGTATTTTCATCTACAGCTTCAAGTCCTTCAAGCATCTCGTCAATCCTTACGGTTCCTTCTTTTGAAGTTACCGTTGAATTTTTAGCAATGAAGCTAGCCTGCTGAGCAGATGCGTTGATTTCTTCGATACCGGCATTGATCTCTTCCAATGTTGCCTGCATTTCTTCAATGTTAGCGTTTTGTTCCTGTGTGCTTGCTGCCGCCTGCTGATTAGCTGATGTCAGTTCTCTGATAGCTTCTACCGAACTGGAGGCTATCTTGGACAACCCAACTGTTTCACTTGAAACTTCCCTTGAACTTGTTTGCACCTGGGAAACAAGGGTTCTAAGGGAGGCAGCCATTGTATTGATACTTTCAGCAAGTTCTCCGATTTCATCTTTTGATTTAACTTTGATATTTTCTTGTGACAAGTCACCTTTTGCAATGTTTGCTGTTAAAACCTTGATGTTATCCAGTGGCTTGATGAGCCTGGACACAAGGAAATACATTGCTGCGCTTGAGATGGCCAGGATAATAAGAGAGAGAATCCAAATGCCGGCGACCTCAGCATTTATCTTTTTATTTACCTGAGAAACGTCAAATTCGACTCCATAAAGGGCGATTGCTTTTCCTGACATGTCGGTGATTGGTGCAAAGCCGGTCATTTTTGTGCCATTTTGAGATTGGTATATTTCGGTGGTTGTCCTTTTATTTTCCTTAAAAGCTTCTAGCGCTGCCTGATCAAAATCCTTGCCGCCAGAATAATTTGAACCATATGTAATATCTTTCGTCATCATTGCTGAGCTCATTGTCGGGATTGAAAATTTATCCCCATCCATCGTGATCAAATATAGATTATGTATTAAAGGGTTTTCCTTAAGTATTTGGTCCATTTGTTTCTGCATTGAGGTGACACCTGGATTGTTTTTTGAAGGATTCGCAATGATTGTTTGGGCTTTCCCTGCGGAAACCTGGTCCGATAACAAGCTTGAGATTGTATTGAGCTCAGCTACCATCGAGTCCATGTTGCTAGTCCTGATTGTGTATTGAGCATAGAATGTTGTAGCCAATGCAAGGAGAAGCATTGAGATCATGCTTAATGATACAATCTTTAATTTCAGACTCATATTTCTGTTGGATCTTTTCTTTGATTTCTTTTTAGTCACTGTTTTTTTTGCAGTGTCCGTTTTCTTCTTTAAAAACAATTTGTCCACTCCCTCTGTTCTTCATAGGCGATAAAATTTCTTCGAAAACAATTATAATCTTTAGGAAACCTTCAAGAATTGCTTGAATATTAAATTGTTCTCATATTATTGTTATTTTCGGCAATATTCAAAATTAGTTAAGGAAAAAGGACTAATTAGCCGATTATTTTTAATTGACAGAAATGTAGTGCTTTTATATATTTAAGGTAATTAAATATTCTCTTTTTAAAGGGGAGTAGCTGCTACAATAAAGTCGTCATTCCCGAGATGAAAGTCTCCGGCTTTATTGGCAACATGGACGTTGTTAGCAAGACCTTTGCTGTCATGGTGAAGGTCTTTTTCTATGTGTTTCAGGCCTTTACCAGGATGGTAAGGGTCTTTTCTTTTGGCCATGCGAAGGGGTATTGATTGATCAATCAATGGTTAGGAGGAAACAAAAATGGAACTGACTTTATTTCTGGAGTATGGCTGGGTACTTCTCGTTCTTGTTGTGATGGAGGGCCTTTTGGCTGCGGACAATGCATTGGTACTTGCGCTCATGGTGAAGCACCTTCCTGAGAACAAGCGTAAAAAGGCTTTATTTTATGGCTTGGCAGGGGCATTTGTGTTTCGGTTTACATCTCTGTTTGTGATTTCCTTTTTAGTGGATGTATGGCAACTGCAGGCGATTGGGGCTTTATACCTGCTTTTCATGTCTGTGAATCACATCATCAGGAAAATTGCTCTCAGGGATAAAAAAGAAAACAAAGATCAGAGATTGACCAAAGAAGATACGAACAAAAGCGGTTTTTGGGGAACGGTCCTTAAAGTAGAGTTTGCCGACATTGCTTTTGCAATTGATTCTATCCTGGCAGCAGTAGCTCTGGCTGTTGTATTGCCTGAAACTCCTCTTCCAGACATCGGAGGGATGGACGGGGGACAATTCCTTGTCATCTTCGCAGGCGGAATGATTGGTTTGATCATCATGCGATTCGCTGCAAATATGTTTGTGAACTTGCTTGAAAAAAGGCCTGGTCTGGAAATCGCCGCGTTTGCTATTGTTGGCTGGGTAGGGGTAAAACTGGCGATTTTAACATTATCCCATCCTGCATTAGGAGTTATAAATCCTGAGTTCTCCCATTCAACAGAATGGAAACTAATATTCTACGGAGTGCTTATAGGAATTGCCGCGTCAGGCTGGTTCCTTTCCTATGAAAAGACTGCAGAGACTGCCAAAAAGGTATCATAATGACATTTTGCTCCCGTAACCTTTGCTGTTTACAATACGTGGCATTGCTCACCCAGTCTATTTATAAATATATTCTACTCCAGATACCAATAATAAGTTTGGATTGATTCACGTTTTTCCTCTATTATGCGTTAGCTGTTAATTATAAGGGTATAATTTAAAAAATGGACAAAAATCGTGGTGCTGAAGGAACAAATTCTTTAATCACCATTCCATTTTAAAAGGAGTAAATGCTTTCTAGGAGGTGACCGCCTTACGAATGTAGGCATGCCCATTGATTATTACTAATTTGCTTTTGGTTGTTTTATTAATCGCATTAACCGCTTTTTTTGTAGCGACAGAGTTTGCCATTGTAAAAGTGAGAAGTTCAAGAATAGACCAGCTCATCTCGGAAGGAAGGAAAGGAGCACAATCCGCAAAGCACGTGATCACACATCTCGACGAGTATCTCTCGGCCTGTCAGCTTGGCATTACAATTACAGCTCTTGGACTCGGGTGGCTAGGGGAGCCGACGGTTGAAGAAATGCTTCATCCTGTGTTTGAGAACTTTCATCTTAATCCGTCATTATCCAGTATAATATCGTTCGGAATAGCCTTTGCTTTGATCACTTTTTTGCATGTGGTTGTTGGGGAGCTGGCTCCAAAAACGGTCGCGATTCAAAAAGCAGAGGCAGTCACCCTTGCTTTTTCCAAACCAATAATCTGGTTCTATAAGATTATGTACTTTCATATGGGTGTTGAACGGTTCTGCCAGGCTTCTTGTTGGGCTGTTTGGTTTAAAGTCGGCATCGGAGCATGAAATTGCCCATTCTGAGGAAGAGCTCCGCATTCTATTGTCGGAGAGCTATGAGAGTGGTGAGATCAATCAAAATGAACTGAATTATGTTAATAATATATTTGAGTTTGATGAGCGTATAGCCAAAGAAATCATGGTTCCCCGGACTGAAATTGTCACGTTTGACATTTCAGATGATATCGACACGATTATTGATGTGATCCAAAAAGAGAAATATACAAGATATCCAGTCATAGCTGGCGATAAGGACAATATAGTAGGGATGATCAATATCAAGGAGATACTTACTGCTAAATTGACACGTAAGGATCTTCAAAAAGAATCGATTCTGTCATCATTTATTAAGCCTGTCATCAGAGTAATCGAAACCATTCCCATCCATGATTTGCTCGTCAAAATGCAGAAAGAGCGCATCCATATGGCCATCTTGATTGATGAGTATGGCGGAACATCCGGACTGGTGACTGTCGAGGACATTCTTGAAGAAATCGTTGGAGACATTCGTGATGAATTTGATGTGGACGAAATAGCCGAGATCAGAAAAGTAAATGAAAACCACTATCTATTCAGCTCAAGAGTATTAATCGATGAAGTGAATGACCTGTTAGGCATCCAGATATCAGAAGAAGATGTAGATACTATAGGCGGATGGTTCATGACAAAGAACATCGATGCCGAAATTGGTGATGAATTAGAAGAACAAGGTTTTATTTTCAAGATTATCGAGATTGACGAATATCATATTGCCTATTTAGAGGTTTTAAAAATAGACGAGGATGATAAGCCGGACTTATGATGCCGGCTTTTTCTTTTGTTCTTTAATAGGAAATTAAATTATAAAAT
>NZ_BAUW01000081.1 GCF_000517385.1 Mesobacillus boroniphilus JCM 21738
CTTTGTTCCAAATTTCATTAGGTGTGTTTCCTCTTCTTGAGGAATAACTATTTGCAATTAAATCCACCATCACCAAATGAGCCATATAAGTAAATGCCTCAATTGTGATACAGGCTTTTCCCTCCGAGTCATACAAACCTTTTTCGAATATGTTAGAAAAGGTCGTTCCCTTCAATGAATGTACCAAATATGTGTTTAAAGTTCTGAACGCTCTTTCAATAGCAGCTTTTTGATGCCCTGCTCCTACTGTACAAAATTGAACATCTTTTACTCCTACTTGATAACATGCGTCTTCAAATTCATAAGAATCATTAACGCTATCGTTGTCTACAACAATGGTACTCGGTATGCCGTATGCTAACCATTCATTCTTCACCAAAGGATATAGCTTTTTGATATATGTTTTAGGCATAATAATGTGCAATAACAATTGTTTTAATACTCCTGCATTAACTGGTTTAAATGTCACAATAAAACCTAATGGATAACCAGTAAATCTATCTATTGCATATACAAACCAAGGGCGCTTAGGTTTAAGATCGGTTGAATCTATAAGCATTACATCCAAACGCGTCCAATCTATCTCCACCCTCTCTAATGGTCGACTAACAAAGACTTCCTGCTTCACCCCATCTCGATTAAGGTTTGCCTGGACAATTCCTTTCTTTTCTTTATCTTTTTTATGCTGGTCTAAATTTTCCATTCTTCTTCGGTGTATGGTTGACCTAGAAACAGGTTTAAGTTTGTCTTCTGCTTTTCTAAATTTGTTATCTTCCTTAATTCGCAGGCTGACTTCTGAATAAATAGTTTCCGTAGCAAATTTTTCACCCCGGTACTCATACTCTTTTAGCACCTCATCGATTATATCTAGAACCGCTTGTTTCGTAGACCTTTTCTTTGGTCCCCTTTTTAAATCTGAGAGCGCTCTAACATCTCCTGTTTGATTCCATTTTTTCAGCCAGTTATAAAAAGTAGATTTTGAAATTGGCGGATCTTGATCTTCCAAATATGAAAATAGTTCAGTGGTTGTTTGTACTTCATATTCAAGAATCGGTTTCAAAATTTTGTATCTGTACAATGCTGCTTCCTTTTTAGCTGGTTCCATTTCATTAAGGGGTGGACCTTTTAACAGCTCTTCTCCTCCATTGTTTAATCTAAACATTAAATCTCCTGTAACCCACTTTTTCAGAAGATCTTCGATGTGCCAAATCTCTACCTTCTTGTAAAATAAATTCTCAACTTCAATATCCAGGTCTACTACTTTCCGTATGATATATTCATTGTCATTAACCATAAATCTAGTTCCAGGACTGAAGCTATGCCTTGGCATTATCATTCTCCTTTATATAAAAATTAAAGATTGATTGGTGATTGGTTCCCTTTCTAAATCCGCTTTTATTTTTTGGCTGTAAATCAAGTAATACAAATTCAGAATAAATTCACCTTGTTCCATCTTCATTATCTGTCTAAAGCTCCCAATGGTAATTCCACCTGGGCTTTTCCTTAGTTCCTCTAACATTCTGTTCATTATTTTGACATCAGTGTATTCGAATCTCGAATCAGTTAACAAATCCAAGTTTTCTAATAAAAAGCCTTTTCTTATATCTTTTTCAGATAATATTCTAAATTCAATACCATTCTCTTTGGCGTAACTCATACCCGCTTGAAATTTTATTTGATTTTCACTTAAGTATTTTTTGCTTTCCGGTTTAACCTCCACCAAGTATTCCTTAAAATCTCTTGTCTTTATCAAGAAGTCGGGGAAATAGGTTTTTTCCTTGCCTTCAAATAGATAAGTTATGGAGATGGGTTGAGAGCTAATATAAGTGATCATTGAATCAAATTCAGCGATTTTTAAATAGTCTCTCTCCAAAGTGCTTTCCCAAGGAATCATACTAGACATCTTTTGACTTCTATGTTTCCCTCTTATACTAACTTTTTTGCTTGGTTTAATCTTTCTGGCTTTAATCATCTGTCACTACCCCCCTGAATATAGATACCATTATTGGTAATAATTAGTATAAAAATACAACAGGTGATCGGTATGCTTCTTTTTTACGAAAAGCCAATTATAGATGAAACTTTATGCAGCTTTACTTATCGAACGGCTAAAAAAAAATTTAATGACTAATTTAAGTTGGATAAGAGAAAATTTCAAAAAATCTTCTGCACTAAAATTGAACGAGTATGAAATTAATTGGCTGGAAAATGAGAAACTTAAAAAATTGTCCAATTTCTTGGGAATAGACTTAGTTGAAGCCCAACACTTGACATATTCCCACTTTCTAAGACTACAGAACATAAAATTCAATAATATTCAGAAGAATAATTGGTTCCTTTATTCAAAATGTAGAGTTTGTCCTTTATGTGTAAGGGAGTCACAATATCAGCGCAAAGTGTGGGGAAGTTCGTACTTAACTGCTTGTGTAAGGCACAAGATTATGCTTATAGACAGCTGTTATAATTGCGGTACGAATATTACAGTGCGTGGTATTGTTTTGGACAATTGTCAATCCTGTAACCAAAAAATTAGTTCCTTGCCTTTTCAAAAAATATCTAATAATGACTTGATAACTTTCCAGAATATTATTGAAGATGGTATTAACCACAATTCTTACTCCACAAAGCATCCATGGATTAAAGATTTTCCCACATATTTATTCTGCTTGGAATTCATTAGTCTATGGGCTGTTCAACTTTTGGATAATAAGGATTTTTCGTTAGACGAATTAAAAATGGAGTACGATGGCGGGGGGCTAGAAAGACATTCCTTAAAAAATGCTAAAACTGTTGAACAGGCTACTTGCATATATTTTCGCGGGTATAACATACTTAAAGATTGGCCTACTGGGTTTTATCGTTTTATACAAAGAGCAGATAACTTGAAGAGGCCTAATTTCACCTCTTTTATTAATAACATTATTCCAAATTTAACAACAACTGTTTTAGAACCAATTACTAGGGAAGCTAACAAATATTATTTTACTAAGCATTATGGGAAGGGAGAATTGAAGAGGGGGGAAACTGATTTCATAAGAAATGAGGAAATAAAATTTTTTATGTCCAAGATTTAATGCTGGACTTACTAAAGAAGACCTTTTCAATGAATTTTTAATTGAAGAAGAAAATATTAAGTTCAAGTTAATTATAATGAATGAATTAATAGCCTGGATGAATGAATACGAAAATTTTTACACAAAGAAAGATTTAATGGAGAGATGGAAAATCAGTTCAAAAGCAGCGACAAATATTCTTAAAGCGGACTTATTTAAACCTTCCTTTCATTATAAAGTCGGAGCTGTAAGTACCTGGGTTGTACCCTATAAAACAATTAAAACCATGGAAACAAACCTAAAAATACAAGTAAAAGAAGATTTAAAAATGCCTGTTTCCCTAAACAAGGCAATTGAATGGATTGGCCCAGGAAACGCAGCCCTCCTATTTAACGGAATGCTTGTAAACAGAATTAAATATTGTAATCCTTCGGGAAGTATACAAGAAATAACTTTAGCAAAAGAAGATATATTTTTTTATGGAAAAGAGCAGATTCTCCATAATAGCAAGAAAAAAGGTTACATTTCCTTTAGAGATATAGAGTTTCTATTGGGTGTTAAACGATCAGATATTTGTTATTGGGTAAAAACAAAAAATTTGGAGAAATGAAACTAAGCCCAAATTTAATGATTCCTATAAATAATTTCCTGACTTTTCAAAGTGGATATTTAACTACAATGGAATTATCATTCTTAACTGGGATTCCAATGAAAACTATTCTTAAAAAAGTAAGTATCGGTAGACTGCCTATCATATCAGGCCCTAAGCTTAATGACGGTCAAAGGATATTATTTGAAAAGAAGAAAATAATGTCTTATATAGAAAACAAATAGGAAAGCCATTTTAATTGCTTTCCTACTTCATCGTATTTTTTTAAAGGTTTATCCTCTAAAAATCATTAACCTTTCACCTAATTGAGATAGCTTATAATAAACAGGACAATATAATGGAATGATTGATCTAATTCTAATAAAGTCATTTTAACATTTTTATTAGAAGGCTCTGGAATCCTCTTTATATATTTAGCCCACCAGTGTAAGAATGTTTGATTATCTATTATCAAATGAGATAGGAACATTACTAAAATAGCCGCCCAACTAAAAAAGCCAGTAAATAAATATGCAAAGCTCATAACTGTAACAGTATATATAAGACAATGTGTTATCAATGGAGCAATATTAGTAGATTTCATTCTTGCCTGGTAATCCGTTTGAAGAAGATAATCGGCAATTTTATGAGCTATATATAAGACAATAAAAAGCTTCATATCTAAATCGAAAGATAACATAGCCTGTCCACCTTCAAATAAAATAACTTCGTTTCCGAGTGCAAAAATGGCTAACAATAAGAAAACAATCAGGGATTGAATAATAGCTGAGATCGCTTTATTTACTCTAGCAATTTTCATATTTCTAATAAAAGAAACTTTTTGCAACTCCATTGCCAACTCGTCATGAATTTGCTCTGGTGTTAGTCCTTCAAGCATGGTTTGATACTTTTTTGATTTTATTCCCAACTTAACTTTGAAGCTGTTTTGATAAAGGTATTTCCCCTGTACTATTGGTTCCATTTCATGCAAATAAAATAATCCTTGTGTCTCAACACCATCACTTCAATATGCTGCCCTGGAGCACTTTTAGGAACAAGCACCATATAAGCCAACCAAAGGCTTTGACCAAACAATCCCAATAAAACGACTACGAGAGAATAAACCACTAGATAGTCAAGGGGATCCTTCAACATAATTAACCATGTAGTCCAATCCAGTTTTGTACGAATTAAAGTATTTATGACTAGCGTCCAAAATCCGATAACAGCCATAGCTTTTGTATCTGTAAACCTTATTGTATTTTGAGTGTCATCAATGGCTTTTAATAGAAAGTCATATTTATGTTTGTAAACGTCCTTAGACTCCATAACGATCAACTCCTACTGGTTATATTGCAAAATGGAATTTCAACTAAATTTAAATTCGGGGCTATTGTAAAAAAACTTTTACTGAGTTCATTATTTTCCCATTTAACAATACAAGAGATAGGTGAAAAAGAGTGATCAAAATGTTTAAAAATATCCAGCATGGTTTTCTTATCAATTGAAGAAGGAGTAAGGCTAGAACCACTTGGATGTGAGTGCCATGTACCTATTACATATAATTTTTCTTCTATTTTTCTTAGAGTATAGTCATTTAAGTACTCCGGATCAAAACTTACTCCATAAGGTTTTCGTACAGCGTTTTGACCAGCATCGGATATATCTTCGACGAGAGCCCATCTAGGGTTGAGACGGCCATATATAAGACCGCCGTTTTCAACATTCTCATATTTTTTTGTCAGTTCATTCATTTTTTTAAATACTTGATCATTAATTAATACTTTTTTATTCATGATGTACACCCCTACAAAAACAGGATGAATGTTGATCAAGAAAACCTACATGCGCAGTTGGAATAATATCATCCATCCCCCAGTAATAATTTACATAGTCAAACTTAAACCGCTTGTTTTTACTGTAGTTAGCAAGAATTGAAACTATTTGCGTGGCAAGGAAAACCACTCTTTCCCATTGGGAAACAACATGGGGATTACCGCACAAGTCTCTATTTACGATAGGATAACTTTCTATTTCTTTATCAGCGGTTTGGTGAACTTGTTTGAGTTCCTGATCTTCTTTGCTCTTTATATAATAACAATTTAAACATCCAGATTGAGGTGTTGAAATTACAATTTCTTGAAGAATACTATTAGGGGATAACCATGCCCATATTATCGGCTTCTTATATTCTTTCAGTGTTTCGAAGGCGTGCCTGTCGAACGCTTGGTTATTTCCTACTGTTACCACAAGGATATCGGATTTTTCCGCTACTTCTAAATCAGATTTTTCATCTTTCTCATAAAAAGAAGTGTTAATGCTTCTATAAAAAAGTTCCAATTTTAATTGCTGTTTTTTTAATAAGCCTAGAGAATTAAATGATAACTCATGATGTCCTAGGTTCTCCGCGGAAAGTCTATCAAAATCATACATATATATTTTTTTAGTTCCTTTATCCGTAAGAATTCTGGCCACCTGACTTCCTAAAGAGCCTGTACCTAATATTCCCACATTTAAATCAACCCCAACCGGGCGATCTGGTATAGTCTCAATTTGAATAAACCTTAGTTTATATTCTGGTGAATGTGAAAAAAAGCTTAGATCAAGTACAAAGGAAGCTGCCTCTTCTCTCCCTTGTCGCCTTTATAGTAAACAACCATAGGAACATTCTTAGTTCCTTTTGGAAAGTCACTCTTTTTATAATTACAGCGTATATGTTCAATTAATTGATAAAGTGTCTTGAATTTTATGTTGGAAGCTAGTTTTAATATAAAAAATGTAGATTTCATCCACTCTTTATTAGGATGAAGCAGTTTTACTTTCTTGAATTTAACATCTTCTCCCTCAGGAAGATAATAATATAACTTCCTGAAATTTATTTCATCAGTTGTATAATTAGTACCATTTTCCTTTCGAGCTTCTCCCCCATTTACCATAAGGTATCTAGAGTGAAGGAAAGGGTATTGATAAAGGGTATTGATTTTCAAGCCACTAATTGTTTTCAGGAAATCTGTTGTTAGATAAATTTGACTAAGACTGAATTGTGGCAAAATCCTCCATGTTGCTAAGTCCTCTTCAATGCTCCAAGTTCCTGTAGTATTGGAGGCTAACCAGGATTCTATCCTTTCATAGATAAACCGTCCATCATACTCTTTTTTTGCCCTCCAGTTATGTAGACAACATACATGGAAAGATGACCTTTTCGGGTCTTCTCCCCACAAAAACTCATCAATATGCCTCCAATTTTTTGGTATGTCTTTATACAATGTTTCTTTTTCATTTATTTTTTTTAAAGTGATCACAGGCTGCTTTACAGGAAAGTCTTCCAAATTTATTTCAACCCAAATATAAATTCCATTAATACTTCCTTGGCTCGGCACTCTTCCAATCATTTTTTCACCTGTTAAATATTGAAAGCCGAGTGCTATTAACTCGGCTTCAACTTTAGAAAAATCTTTATCCATGCTGAATTTTATCCCCTTTAGCTGCTATATAGATACTAGCTGCCTTGGCGTCTTCTGAATCGTCATACACATCACAAAGTCCCGCAACATCATCAAGAGTTATTATTTTGTCTTTATATTCGCAGCAGTCAAGATAATAGATTTGACGACAATTTTTTTGATTAAACATTTGCCTCTCATAGGAGTCAATTTTTTTATAAGCTACTGAGTCGTTAAACTCCATTAGTTCAATATATTTCTCACCCATCATTAATACTCTTCCGTACTTTGGAGAACCTTCTATATCTTTTGTAGCACTCTTGTATGATGCAAGAACCTTAGCAGCAAAATCCACTTCAAAAGAGGTAGCTTTAACCTCTCCAACCGACTTGTTTTGATAGTCGGTTTGCACTATAACGCCTTGAGGATTCATTAGGGTTTTCTCGGAATATTCAATACCGACTTTTATATCCAGCAAGTTATCCGGATGTGAGTAATGTTCAACACCTTTATTTTTGAGAGTGTCTTTCATTTCCTCGTTTAAAATATCAGTACTTTCAAGAACTCTTAATGCTATTAATAGTGCCCGTCCCCCAATAATCCATTCATCTTTGTCTTCCTCTTGCTCTCCTCCTATAAGGACCATAATCCCGTCACCTGTAATTGAATGGATATGACCTTGGTAAAACCTTGCAATCTTAATCCACGTTGAAATAGCCTTTTGTTTAATATCAGCAATTTCATTTAGAGTTTCTAAACCAGGTTCTTCAATAAACAAAGCCCTTTTTGTAAAGTTTCGTAAATCTATAAATAAAGAACACATTTTTACATCTGTAATTCGATTGTGATCATCAAGAAAATCCTCAGGTGTACTAATTTTATCGAGAAGATAGTCATAATCGGGATGCCCTCCGATTTTAAATTCTGTCTGGAGCTCAGTTTCAATGATAGATAAAATTTGTCTAATCTGAGATTTTTCTTCCAAGCTTTTGAAAATATCAGTAGTTTCAAATAAAGCCCTAAGTGGGTTCAGGTTAAATTTATACCTGCTATCAGCCTTTAGAAGTGATCTTAATTTAGTACCTCTCATTTCCCTCATCCCTTCGAATTTTTTCCTTTAACGAACATACGTACTAAATAAAGAATACTTTATTTTCAATTAATTTACAATATTTTAAATACCATCCCAAGTCTATTAGCAACTTACAACTTAATGAAAGCATTATTTCTTTTCACTATTTCCAAATATGCATATTACTAAGGTATAAACAATGTTTTGAGCCCAATCTTGGACTAGTTATTATTACTTGATAAGATATTGAATATCTTCAATGCTATAAACTATATTCTTTTTAACAAAGCTATCCAAGATGGGATTGATACCCTTATAACTCAATCTGTCCAGCAAGTCATGACTCTCCTCTGAGCATATAGCACTTAATTGTCCGAGAGTAATATAGTTACTTTTGAAACTTATAGCATTCTCAACCGGTATAAAAGGTTTTTGCATTTTATTTGTTGGTGCTAAAAACCCATTTTCAATTAGTCTATTTAATAGATTTTTACCAATCTCAAGATAATTCATCAATTCAGGTATGGAAAAAACCCCTTGTTGACTCCTTATTTTATATTCCAATACCTCTTGTTTAACCGTTGAAATTTGTAGCAAATATTTTTTTATGCCTTTCTCCTTGTCAATTTTTCCTACAGGTAAAATTCTTCCTTCAATTATTAAAGAGAGTATGTCTGCAATGTTAATACCGATGACATATTTAGTACATTTAACAACATCGGACTTTTCATACGATGATATATTGTCTAGGGATCTTCTCTTATATTGGTAATATCTACTCTCTATTTTAGAAAGAAGTTGATGGATTTTCTCTTTATCGTACAAATATTCAAAATGACCATCAATATTTGGTCCCCTTTTTAAAATTAACAACCCTCTTCTTTCTAATTCAGTTATGCTTTGGTACCCAACGTTTAAGATTTGCTTCACTTGTTCTCTATTCGAAAACAGTTTTTGGTTTGAAATGTACTCCTCAACACTATCCCTCAGTATAAGCAAATAATCATTTCTTTCCCTAGTTTTGATTGCTTTTAAATGGCCATTTCTTATAAGGTTTCTTACATGCTTATGTTGAATGTTTAACATTTTGGCTACCTGTGTTGTTGACAAATATCTTGCACCCATTGGATCTTTATTTATATATTTGCCATGAGAAATGATTGTTTTGTCCCAATTATTATGAATATAGTTTTCAAATTCTTCCCTTAAAAAATTCAAACTTGGATGATTGTACTTTTTATAAAGGTCGATATAAAAGTAGCCGAAATTGTTAATTAGACTACCTCTATCGTACTTAGGTTTACTTTTTGGTTTGTCCTGGTAGTCATAAATGAAATCGTAAAAACTATTTGGCCAATCATTAAAAATGGATGAAATACTTATTAATAATCCCGATAATTCTTGGTCTTCAGGATTGTAGGGAATAGCCGTACTCCCAACTTTTGTTTTATCCCTATAAAACAATTTTATGAAAAATATGTAAACCAATAGAATATACTTTAACTCCAAAAGGTATAATGGATTTTTACTATTTACATTTTCAAGATTATTGGAAAATTTACTATAGATTATATTGGGAAGGGTTAAACTTTCAATATTAGTAACAGGCTTTGAATAAAAACGTTCGAATGTCAGAGGAACAAGCACATTTATAAAAGTTTCTCCTATACTGTGGAATTGCTTTTTTACAAGAAGGACAATGTGACATCAAGAGATTCTTATGAATAGGACATATGAGAAGAAACCGAATATCCCATAGTTTATGATTTTGTCCAAATTCATTAATACATTTAGGACAAACTTTGCATGTTTTTCCCATTAAGGCTTCTTTATATAGCAGATGATTAAACAGTTCATATTCTTTGCCTTCATATCCAAATTCTTTCTGAAAGGTTAGACTTCCAATTTGCTCTAAATCGAGACCTGTTAATTCGATAAGATGTTTAAAATTAAAGTTCCAAGGCAAAAGATTCCTGGGTCCATAATAATTAGGGATATGAGCTTGTTTTAATATCCACGTATTTGCTTCATACTTGTTTTCCTCAGTTAATCTATTTATAAAACTATATATATTTTCAGTTGTATTTGGTTGGACAACACGAAGAAGTTTTGGCAAAAATTTTCTCCTCCAATATATTTATTATTTTATTGATACCTCCCTCGCTTATATACCCAAATTGATTAATTATTGAAAACTAATTCTAATTTAATGAGTAGTTAAAACTAAAAATTTTCCATAATTCACAATTTACACTAACTGTAAATAAAGAAACAAAGGGTTTTATCTAATAAGGTACTGTTAATGTGAATCGTCTGCTACTTGATAGCAAAAAAAATTATAGCTTTAAATAAGAAACACACCCGAATAGATAATAGGAAAGCCTCATTTTAGTAAAATTCGTACTGAAAGGATATTTAGCAATTGGAGGAGGGGGGCATTCCTAGGCGTAAGCCGTGGATCAACGGTGGGATCTGTTTACTAGAAAATTCAAAACCATTCAGGGGAATTAGTACACCTTTCTGTTAGAAGCCGGAGAATATGAAACATTTAAGCAAATCCAGGAAGCTAGCTGCAAGGACGTTCTCCTTCAAGAGAAGAACTAGAGGTACTAGAAGGTTGGTTGAATGCGGAAGATCGAGGTGCAGGATTACCTAATTGTTAATGCCAAGCTGATTTCACAGTAGAAAGAAAAAGGCCGAATGTAACAAGGCAGCGATGGATTAATAAATGCTCATGACGATTTATATAAATTGTTTTATAAAGTCAAAATGTCTGAGGTTCAGGCAACTATCAAATAATTTCCTTCAAGGCACTTTATCACCGTCTGCAGCTTCTTCAGGGAAGAAGCTCTTTAGGAGGGCTTTTGTAACACCATCAATTTCAATTACTGCTTTTTCGCCCTCGAAATCTATAAAAAAAGAAGTAACCCCCCCTGCATCGGCTCCTCGTGGGTTGGATTACTTCTAATCGGAACTTTCGCTGCACCTCATGCAGCTGACTGTATATAGGAATCTCAGTTTCAGCCGAGATCCCGTTTCTAATATTACCATTTTAAGCTTGAATAATAACGTAATATTAAACACAATTTGAGATGTTTGATTTTAGTGATCCTTCTTAAACTATCGCACCCTATAGCTTAAGTACATTTTTTCACAAACTTTACTGCAATCCTATCAGAAATTTTTAGGCTGTCCCCATTAAATTTCTCAACCCGTATGTTTACAATCCGTTTTCCAATAATATAGCCTTTCCAAACTGTAGGTAAAAAAGTTAAATAAATTAAATAGAGGATATTAAAGATTACTCCTTGAGTCCATTTTAAAGTAAAGTCTCCAGTCATCAATAAAACGATAACTGCTATTGGAGTGCATACTATTAAAGAATTCAAAATACCTGCTAATACTCTTTTTAAAAAACCAGCCTTATAGAGTTCAGACATTCTTCTTCACCTCACCTTATTTAAAAAACTTTCACCTTACATACGGTTGGATTTAGATTAATCAAATTTAAATGATAGTGATTCCACAATTTTTTTAAATGGAAAGGGAATTACAAATCTGAGAATAAGAAAAAACTCCTTAAGATAAATATCTTAAAGAGTTCCTTTATGTTAGAAAAATAATCTAATTTTTTGTTAAAGCGTAACCAGGTTTTTTCTGCGGATCTTCAAATATTAGTCACCCGGTAAGTACAGTTTTACAAAATTATTAAATATACTTTCCTGTAATCTTGATAGGAATATCAACAGAAACAGAATTAATTCTTGCCTCAGATAATGTAATAAATATAGACAAAATAACCAAATCTTAAATCCAACATTTATCTTTCAACCTCAAAATTAAACAAATTGGCTAGTCTTACCAGCTCCTTAGAATCACCCTGCTGCTTATCTAACAATCCTTGATTAGTCATATAGTAAACATATTTATTGGTAACAATATATAATGCAGCTGAACCATATTTTGTTGTAGGTTCATATAGAAATGCACGTTGACCTGAAACGTTTATTTCCTTGACGTTTGTCCCGTAAAGTGGATGTTTCGGTAAAAAATGCTGACTCATTTCTTCAACTGAAACCTCTTCATTTATTGTATAATGAACTGAAATAAACCTTCCTTCTGAAGTGGTTGGGTAGAAAGCCTGGGTATATATTTGTTCTTTACTACCTATATTTTCAACAGATACTGCAAGAATCGGTTCTCCCGATATTGTATTAATCTCCTTGTGGGCATCCATTGGATAAACGACATATTCCATTCCTTTTTCCGTTAAAACCGGTGTCTTTTTCCCGTTGATCACTTCCATTGTATACAACTTTTCTTTATTTGATTGCATTCCAGATAAAAAAGAATCTTCATTCCCCAATTGAATAACTAGCAAAAAAGAAAAGAAAAAGTAATACTTAAGGTTGATATGTAACCGAAAATTTTGAAAACCCGAGATTTAACCTTTTCTTTATAAATTTGCTTCTCCAGTTTCCTTCTTACCAAATTGGATTGCTCCTGATTCCATTCCAAATCAAATTCTACTTTCTGGAGAGGACGATTAAAAACGTTCAATTCACTTTGTAAGTTCATTTAACCCCGACTCCTTTATTAATTTTTTTCCCAAAGCTAGCATCCCACGATGCAAAGTGGACTTCACCTTACTTTCCGAACACTTCAATATTTCCGCAGTTTCGCTTATAGAAAAACCCTTGATTTTCCTAAGGATGATTACCTCTCGATGCGATTGTTTTAGAGACCCCAATGCTTCATAAATCTCTCTTGAACTTTCTTTAAGCTGAACAACATTTTCAGGTAATAGTCTGATGTCGGTTGGGGATTGAAATATCTCTTTTAAAAAACGCATTGGCCTTTGTTTCCTTATGTAATCGACAGTCAAGTTATGAGCAATACTGAACAACCAAGTCTTTTCACTTGAATTTCTATTGAAATTGTAATAATACTTATATGCCTTAAAAAAGGTCTCCTGAGTTAGATCCTCAGCTTGTTGGTAATCTCTAATTAGCATTAAAACAAACTTAAAGATTGTTTGATGATAAAGATCATACCATTCATTTATATCCTCTTCCCTATAGTCAGCCATATAATTCTCTCCCTGTTATTTAACTTACTTCTTAGACGTATGAGAATCAAAAAGGTTTTGTTTTATTTTTAATTTTTTTATATTTTTCCGGAAATATTTATATAATTTATGCAGAAACTAAAAAGAGCTGCCCTAGCAGCTCTTTTTTCTGTGAAACTTCCTTAATTAAAGGTTTATAGACTTTTTTGTTAAATGGCGTTTGCTAGTTGTATATCTTCTAAAAGATAAAGTAGTGCCAAGGTCTTTAGTCAAGAAGTGTTGAATTACAAATATTCCTGCACCTAGAATTACAATATAAAACCCTAAACAAGATATAAATAACATAGTTAGTGAATCAGTCTGATATGAATACACAAGGGTGAAAACTATGGCTGTAATAATACTACCTAAACTTATAGAAACACCTGTCCAAATAGCAAGTTCTTTGAGATAAAGAAAGAAAATATTTAACTTTCTCCATCCAATTGACCGAAATATGGCAAATTCTTTTTTTCGAGTTATCATAAGAGTAGATATACTTTCTATTAGTGTAATTATAGCAAGTATATAAGCCCCTCCGATAAGGAAGTAGTGCCATAAAGTACTCTGGAGGTTAATATATTCTCCTAGTAAAGTTACGTTAGTAATTTTGACTGTTTCAGTCAATGACAAATAAATAAAGGAAGACATAACACTTACCAGAATAATTTGTATAAACGGAATGCTAATAAAGTGTTTAAAATAAATTAGATTTTGTATTATTAATGATTTTCTTCTAGACGAAAACCTCGGCTTATTTTCAGTAAACTTCTTCCTTCTCAATGAATCAATAGTCTTATTAACCTTACTTTTAACCATGATTAGTAACACAAGCGTCATAACTAACAATTGGAACCCATACCAGAGATAAACAACTTTTGATATTTGAACCATATTTTGAATAACTATTAATATGGCTATAGATACTATTGTGGCAATGAAAAGTAAGATGAGTATTTCTTTACGGGATTGTTTTACAATATGGTTTCTATCCCAACCAATTTGGTGAAATAAAAAAACATCTGACTGTTTGGTTACTTGCCAAAATTTCATTCGATTAAAGATATAAGTAATTGTTACAAATCCGAACAATACTGTTAACAATAAATTGGTTATATTCCATTCATTAACAATGGTTCCAGCTGCTCCAAGTGTTGTCCACGATTCATCAACATTACCCACTCCTTCTACTTCAACCCTAAGTTTTTGAGAAGAGGAACCTGCACAGTTGTAACCTCGAGCCCCATTTCTTCTATTTCTTTAGAAATTTCCTCTATTTTTTTGCCGCTTCTGTCGTATAGCCATTGATTTCTGCAACCCTAACCCGGATGGCATCAATTGGGGTATCACCTTTTATTAATGCAGCCGATTCAATATTTGTTACACCTTTAGCAGCTACTGAAACAAAGCTTCCTGGTGTAATAGTAGATTTCATTTTGATAGGTTTCTTTGTCTCATCTCCAACATAATAAACTGGAGCAAACTGATAGATGCCTAATGGACTAGAAGCAAGTTGCTCTTTCTTATTACTAATGTCTACTGAACCTACTGGGTCGGGCACAAATTCAATCTTACTTGTTATTGATTCATCGTTTGCAACACCGGCTAAGCTTGCACCCTTCTCTTGAATTTTCCTATAAACGGGGACACCATTTATATCACCTAGTTTGTTTATTATATAATTGTCTCCCTTTTTCTTATACTGAATTTGCCCCGCTGTATAATATAAGGTTGAAAAGTTTAGAGATATTGACTCTATAAAAGTACCATCAGCTTCCATTTTTTTGATTTTTCCATCATCACTAATAATCAATGCATCTTGCTGAAAACCATTTAGATGTGATCCTAAAGGGGAAATAATTTGGCGCCTCTTTTTTTCTGGGAAAGATAACAAATCTGTTACAAGTTTTTTATATTGCGGGGTATTTGCTTTTTGAAAAAAATACACTGCAGCACCAGGAGCGGGTTCATTTTGCAAACCTAGCACATTTCTATAGACTTGTGTGTCCTCTGGCCTGATATCTAGTAAATCTGTAGTTATATCAGCTTCAATCGAAACTCCGTCATGTTTAAGCTCCAGTACAGGAATTGTTTTTGCATGAGGTAAAAAATCAGATTGTACTTTTGCTCCCCAACCTCTTTCCGTAGTGTCTTTACGGATAGGTTCAAAAGAAATCTTCGTTAAAGCTTCTTCTTGTTCCGGATCTATTCCCACTAATAAATTGTATGTGGTGGGTAAAGGAAACATAGCCACGTCGTCTCGACAAAAATTCATTAAAGCTGGATCGTTATATAAGGATTCATATTCAGCGCTCCATCCTTTAATGGATTTGGGAGATTCTAAGAGAATACAATCATAATTATTACCAATTTGATAACTTTGAACACCATCAGATGTATAATATTTAGTTGTATAGGCAGTTGATTGAACTGGAAGTTCCAAACCTATATTTGAAGTCACTCCTGTAAAATAACCAACTGAAGCTACTGGGGCTGCAATTTCTACATCGGGCCTATTCTTGATTAACTCCCATTGCTCAAGAGAGATTCCCCCTTCACCGAAACCTATGTAATTCTCAGGTACAATACCGTGTTCTTCTTCGAGGTGATGCTTTGAACCAGGAGCTCGTATAAGCAAATCATAGCTTCCCCTTGAGTAATAAGTGATATCAGTCTCAATCTGCCTTTGTGCATTTTGTAGTGAGGTAGTTGCTAAAGGCACAATCACAAGAATTATAATGAGAGCCGAAACAAATAAAAAACTAGCTAGTTTCCTACGCATAAGACTATTAACACTGATTTTATCCATTCCCAATTTTCTCCTTAAGGTTCCCACTACGAAGGTAAAAGGTCCTTGTTCCCCACTTCACTATTTCCAAATCATGAGTAACTAAGAGAATAGTAATTCCCCTGTCATTTAATTGTTTTAATAATGAGAGTATTTTTTCACGATTGTCTTCATCTAAATTACCGGTAGGTTCATCACACAATAGTATCTCAGGTTGAGATAATAAGGCTCTTGCTATTGCCGCCCTCTGCTTTTCCCCACCAGAAAGCTCTCCAGGTAATGAATGAATACGATCATTCATTTGTAAACTGTCTAATAGAAAGAGTGCTTCCTTTTTTATTTCATCATACTTTTTATATGGGAGTTGAGGCATAAGTACATTCTCTAATACTGTATATTGTTCAAACAAGCGATAATCTTGAAATATATAACCTATTTTATTTCTTCTATAGTCTTGTATTTGGTTATCCGAGAAACTGGTTAAGTCTTGACCATTAATTTCGACTTTTCCATTTGTGGGTTTGTCCATACCGCCAATAACGTTTAAAAAGGTTGTCTTACCTGATCCGGAAGGACCTAGAATATTAATCCATTGCCCTTTTTCAATATTAATAGTTATTTCTTTTAATGCGTCAACTGGAATTTTACTATTAAAAACAACAGAAACACTTTTTAATGATATATGCATTTATTCTCTCTCCGCGGATAAAATTATTTAAGATTATGTCTACCATTAGTGTTGGTAAACATGATCTTTAGTGAACAAATAAGCCTAAGCTATATTAATATCTTCGATGATAAATAGAAACATTTTTTGAGGCCTGAGCTCCATAATAATCTGTAACTGTAAATGTTGGATACCAATATTTATAGCTCAAGCTTCCTAAGTCATACGACTTTCTATAGGTGAATGACGCCCCGGTCCACTGAGAATTGATTTTATCGTATGTGGCATTTGAATCATATTTAAACATCAAGTTGAGTGGCTTAACCCCTGTTGCTGAAACTGTCCAACTAGCAGTATCGTACGCATTATAAAGATTCTGTGATGAAGGTGTTACAGAGAGAGTACTAGCCTCGCCTGATAGTGAACCCAGAGTACTTACTAAAGATAAAGATAACATTCCAGTTGCTAAGATTTTTTTAAACAAATTAAACATCCTCCAATTTTATCCATTTGCAGCTGCAAATATATTGTATAACTGGTAAATTCTAGAGTCAACTATTTTTTAAAAATATTAACACTTTTTACACTATTGTGTCGATTTGTGGAAATTATAATTTTAAGTAGTAAGTATCTCTGGCTTATTCTATTCTTTCAAATTTTGCACACAAAAAACCCTAAGTAATTTAAAAGTTACCTAGGGTTTTTTCTATTTTATCTCATGTGCAAGAAGCTATCACATAACTCTGTGCACAAATAATCTCTGCAACAATTCTTAGGTGCATTAGTGTATGCCATATTCCTTTTTCCTACTTTCAAAAGTACCACATAGTTTCCCGATTTTTCTGACTCATAACGGTGACAAAACGGCAAAATAATGTATAGCAGTCACAAACATTTGAGCTAATACTCCCTATAATTTTAAATCCGTTGCTTCACAAA
>NZ_BAUW01000080.1 GCF_000517385.1 Mesobacillus boroniphilus JCM 21738
AAACTTCAATTCCGCCGGCAGAAGCAAAAAGCGCTTCTTTGTCGGAGTCTCCAGTTTCTGCGTTTCTGGACAGTCGGCTATACTTTTCGATTTCGGTCCGCCCGATGAAGTCAAAGAGCGACTTCACCGGTCGTCCCTCCAGCGCTTGTCGGGGCTGAGCGAGGCGCTTGCGCTTTTTGTTCATTTAACAAACCGCAGTACTTTTTAAGTTGGTGTGAATGAAATTACTTTCCATATCAGGGTAAATGTCATATCCTGATTATGGGGGTGAATTGTAAGCGTTTACAGAATATATAGGAGGAATCGTAATGGGAGAGAAAAGATTCGAAACAAAAGTTATCCATTCTGGATATAAGTCGGACGAATTCAGGGGAAGCCTTGCGCCTCCGTTATTTCAAACAAGTACGTTCACTTTCGATACAGCTGAACAGGGTGAAAGGCGCTTTGCCGGAGAAGAGGAAGGATTCATTTATTCACGTCTTGGAAACCCAACAGTTGCAATGCTTGAGGAGCGGATGGCAACGATCGAAAAAGGGGAAAAAGCCTTGGCGTTTGGATCGGGGATGGCTGCTGTCTCTGCGATATTAGTAGCACTGACACGCACTGGCGACCATATTCTGTGCTCACAGGGCGTGTATGGCTGTACGTTCGGACTTCTGCAGCTCATGAAAGAAAAATATGCGATCAACCATGACTTTTCAATGATGTCAACGAGAGAAGAAGTATTGGCTGCTATTACCCATGAGACAAGAGTCATCTATATCGAAACGCCGATCAACCCGACAATGAGACTGGTTGATCTGGAAATGGTCGCGGACGTCGCGAAGGAAAAAGGGATTCCGGTAGTTGTTGATAATACATTCAGCTCGCCGTATCTCCAGAATCCGCTCGAGCTAGGCTGTGATTTCGTCATTCACAGCGCAACGAAGTATATTTGCGGACATGGTGATGTCATCGCTGGCGTAGCAGTGGGGCCGAAGGAGATCATGACTAAAATATCGATGACAACACAAAAGGACATTGGCGGTGTAATTTCACCATTTGATGCATGGTTATTGCTTCGTGGTTTGAAAACATTGCCGGTAAGGATGGATCGCCATTGTGACAATGCGGAAAAATTGGCAGCGTATCTTTCTGATCATCCTGCAGTCGAAGAAGTCATTTTCCCCGGCGACCCTAAGCATCCTGATTATGCAATTGCCAAAAAGCAAATGCGCAAGCCGGGCGGCCTTATTTCCTTCAACATCAAAGGAGGCCAAAAAGAAGCGCAGGCATTCATCAATAAGTTGAAGCTCATAAAAATAGCAGTCAGCTTGGGCGATGCGGAAACACTGATCCAGCACCCGGCCACAATGACTCATGCTGTAGTGCCAAAAGAAGCAAGAGAAAAAATGGGTATAAAAGACAACATGCTCCGGCTTTCAGTAGGTTTGGAAGCGTGGGAGGATATCAGAGATGACCTTGAAGCAGCATTCGAAGCTGTCAGGAAAGAAAGCACTATGGAGACAGGATCAATTTAAGATTTATATTACAAAACCCTCCCGAAAAAGGGAGGGTTTATCAATGTCATTTTATATATTGCCCAAGCATGTCAACAAATTCCTCGAGCTTTTGCTGGTCTAATTCGTCAAAGCGATTTTTTTCCGGTGAATCAATATCAAGAACTCCGATGACTTGGCCGTCTATGAGCATCGGGACAACAATTTCCGATTGTGACGCGGCATCACATGCGATGTGGCCCGGGAAGGCATGGACTTCATCAACCCTTAATGTTTCCTGCTTTGATGCGGCTGTACCACAAACTCCTTTGCCGAGCGGGATTCTTACACAGGCAGGAAGTCCCTGGAATGGTCCGAGGACAAGCTCGCCATCTTCCATCAGGTAAAAGCCGACCCAATTGACGCGGTCGAGAAATTGGTTCAATAAAGCTGAGGCGTTGCTAAAATTCGCAATCGCATTCTTTTCATCTTCCACCAATGCTTTTAGTTGTTTTATCAATAAATCGTAATTTTTTTCACGGCTGTCGCTGTACGTTTCGACTTTAAACACAGTTTTTCCCCCTCATTCTTGAAGTTTTAATCTACATTGTATCAAAAATCAGCGAAACAATGGAGACTTTGTCGAGCTTTTTATAAAGGAAATTTAAATGATTTCCAGAAAGGTAAACAGTAAGGTTAATTACGGAAAGTGAGGGGGGGAGAAATGAGAAAGAATTCAAAAGCTGCGATTATTGATGCGGCCATCTACTTATTCAATACGAAAGGGTTCAATGGGACATCTGTAAGGGATATTGCGGCAAAGGCAGACGTGAATGCAGCGAATATCTCATACTATTTCCGGAATAAGAATGGACTCCTCGAAAATTGTTTTACCGCTTTTTTTGAAAGCTATCTTGAAGAATTGGAAAAGGGCTTTACGTTATTGGAGTGCGGTGCGGAGAGCTGCCTGAAGGCGATGGTTGACAATGTATTGAGGTACCAGTGTCAAAACATTCAATTGACAAGGTTTATTTTAAGAGAGATGACAATAGACTCCCAGGTTGTCAGGGAAATTATGTCCACATACCATGTAAAAGAACGCTATATGTTTAAAAAAGGTTCTTGAAGCTGGTATGGCGAATGGGGAATTTAAAAAGCATTCTAGCCAGTTCAGCATACTTCAGTTAAAAGGGCTGCTGTCGATGCCGTTTTTGAATACCCATTATGTGACGGAGGTCCTGCATGTGCAGCCTCATGAAAAATACTTTGCCGATATGCTTAGCTATGAGATTTCACAATGGATCAAAGGAACGCTTTGTACCGGTCATCAAGTGGAGCAGAAAATGTTGATCAATATATAGGAAACCGGTAAAGCTGCCGGTTTCCTTATTTTTTACAAGCATTATATCAAGTCCCTGTCCAAGCTCCTTAGCCTGGTGCGCATCTGATCCGTAGATGAGTCTGATGCCACGCTTTTTGGCTTCGCTAATTACCCAGTCTGGAGGATATGGCTCTCGGCATAGAGGTTTTGCTGTTCCCGCCCCGTTATAATCTAACTCATAGCCCTGCTTCGCAACATTCTCCAGTATTTCAATGATTTCTTCAGTACATTCCAGCTCGACAGGGTATTTTAAGCGGAATTTATTCGCCAGGGTAATATGCCCGATTCTTTTTGGTTTATATGGACCCAGGTCAGCAAGAATGGATTTCAATACAGTTTGATAGTAATGGCGATGGACCTTTTCCACAGAACCGTATGCTTCCACCATTTCTCCAAAACGTTCTGGACTGTAATCCAGGCAATCATATGCTCCAGACTCATTTTTCAAAAAATGCACGGATAGAACGGCGTCGTCGAGACGAGGACCGAACTCGTTAAGGAAATTGGCAGTCTGTATCTCATATCCTTCGATAAAATCAATCTCGAAACCAGAATTGATTTTAATTTTGCCGTGGTACTTTACCTTCGCTTCTTCGATAGCTTCAAAGTATGGCTCCAAATCCTCATAACTCATTGCGCTATCCTTCATTGGAGTAGGATCTATGAATCCTTCCGGTAGAGGGGCGTGCTCAGCAAACGTGATTTCTGTATATTCAAGCTCAAGGGCTCTCTTGACGTAATCTTCAATATGATCTTTAGTGCCATGCGGGCAAAAAGATGTATGTACGTGCCCATCCTTCATGATTTCAGGCCTCCTAAAGTAATGTTTTATGCAAGATTTCAAGTTAAATCGGCTTAATTCGGATAATTTCAACAAAAAATATGAATTTAATAGTCAAAAATTGTCGGTTACATGGTAATATAAATACATTATACACGCATTTATAAATTCATTTTATATAGAAGGATTCAGAACTTGGAATTTGTGAGGCCAGGGGGATAACAATGGAGTACATAATCGGCGGAATAGCTATATTGATAATTCTTTTTTTAATCGGATATTTTATGAAACGGAAGTATTACAGTGAGGTCGACCGGTATGAGTCATGGAAAATCGATATCATGAACGGCCGGTGCTGGATGAAATGTCAAAAGTAAAACAGCTGAACATGACGGGCCAGACAGAGGAGCTTTTCGAGCGCTGGCGCCAGGAATGGGATGAACTTGTTACGTCCAAGCTGCCAGGCATCGAAGATTATTTGTTCGATGCGGAGGAGTACATTGACAAATACAGATTCAAAAAGGCGAAGGAGTCTCTTGCCGTCATTGATCGCAAGCTCACTGAAACAGAGGATAAGATTAAAAAAATTCTCGGTGAATTGAATGAACTTGTTGGAAGCGAAGAGAAAAACCGGGAAGAAATCGATGGCCTGAAGGAGCAATACAGGGAAAATAAGAAAAATCTTCTGTCACACCGCCACAGCTTTGGCAGTGCAGAGGCTAGTCTCGAAACAATGCTTGAAAACATCCAGGCAAAATTCATCGAGTTTGATGAGAAGACGGATAATGGCAATTACCTTGAAGCAAGGGAAACTGTGTTATCCATCCAGGCAATGCTTGAACAGGTATACAGCAAGATGGAATCCATTCCAGCGCTGCTGCATGATTGCCAGTCGGTCATTCCTGCCCAAGTCAGTGACCTGAAGGACGGAGTCAGGGAGATGGCTGCACAGGGATATGTACTTGACCATCTGAACGCAGAAAAAGAGGTCGAGGAAATCGGAAAGCAATTGACTGAATATCTGGCGTCCCTGGAAAAGGGCGATGTTGAAATCGCTGAAGAGGGCATTCAGGGGTTAAAGGAACGTGTTGAGAAGTTATTCGATCTCCTAGAAGCTGAGGTCCTGGCTAAACAATACATTTCGAAGACTGAACACGAGGCAAAAGAAACACTTGTAAAAGCAATAGCAGAGAGCAAGACGTTGAAAGAAGAGACAAAGCATATCCAGGAGAGCTATCACCTGAATGATAAAGAGTTGTCGGCGCAAACGAATGTAGAACAACAGCTCAAAGGCCTGCTTAAGCGCTTTGAGTTAATCGATCACCGAATTACTGAAAACGACACAGCGCAAAGTTTGATAATGTTGGAGCTTGAAGAAGCAAAGCAGCAGCTTGATTCGCTTGTTGAAGAGCAAAAAGTATTGATGGAAAAGTTGAGTGCCTTAAGAAAGGATGAAATGGCGGCTAGGGATAAAGTATGTGATCTGTCGAAAAAGATTTCCGAGCTGATCCGTATCGTCTCCAAAAGCAATATGCCTGGTATGTCACAGGAATACAAATACCTTCTTGAAGATGCCAATGAGAGCATCAAACAGGTCAATGAAAAGCTCGAGGAAAAGCCACTTGATATTCCTGTTGTCCAACAGTATTTGGAAATCGCTGTGCTGACGGTTGAAAAACTTGAAGCATCGACTGAAGAGATCGTCGAGACAGTAATGCTGGCTGAGCGAGTCATTCAATATGGCAACAGGTACCGCAGCCGTTATCCTTCGGTTGACCGGGGACTCCGTGAAGCAGAAGAGTATTTCCGGAATTACGATTATCGCGATGCACTTGAACAGGCGGCTACTTCGATTGAGGAAGTAGATCCTGGTGCCCTGAAGAGAATTGAGCAAATGTTAGCTGAAAAAGAGTGATGAAAACTTGGGTCTCCGTCATGGAGACCTGTTTTTTGCTGGATAAAACAGTAAAAATTTATCCACTTAGATTAGTGTCTAGCTCCAGCGCCTAGCCCCTCGAGTCACTTCGGTCCTGCCAATGAAGTCAAAGAACGACTTCACTGTCAGGCCCTCCAGTGCTTGTCGGGGCTGACCAAGGCGCTTGCGCTTTTCAATCTTCCGGGCATACTATATAATGTCAATTCTGATTATTTTCAATGATTACTTCTTATGATAAGATTTCAAGTTGGCATATACGATTGAACAAGGGGGATACGATGATTTACTTAGACAACAGCGCAACAACTAAACCCTATAAGGAAGTATTGGATTCATTTTTAAAAGTCTCAGAAGATTTTTTCGGAAATCCTTCATCACTTCATAAAATCGGTGGGCAGGCAGAGAAGCTGCTTCAGCAGGCGCGTTCCCAGGTCGGCAAGCTGCTGAATGTAAAAGAAACGGAAATCCTGTTCACATCCGGAGGAACGGAAAGCAATAATCTTGCGGTAAAAGGAATCGCGATGGCGCACCGGGAAAGAGGCAGGCATATCATTACCACAAGCATTGAACATGCTTCAATCCATAATGCCATGGTACAGTTAGAATCGCTTGGCTTTGAGATAACGTATGTAAAACCCGATGGTAATGGCTTTATCAGCGCTGATTCGATCGGGAGAGAAATGCGTGATGTTACCATCCTCGTGTCTGTAATCCATGTCAATAATGAAGTCGGCACGATTCAGCCTATAGAGGAAATTGGAAGCTTGCTTAAAAAGTACCCAAAAGCATTTTTTCATGTTGATTTTGTTCAGGGAGTTGGAAAGGTGCCATTGGACTTTTACGAAGCCGGAATCCATTTGTCTACCATATCGGGGCATAAATTCCATGGGGTGAAAGGGACAGGTGCGTTGTTTATAAAAGAAGGCGTCCGTTTGTCTCCTCTATTCTCCGGCGGGAACCAGGAATGGAAGCAGCGAAGCGGAACAGAGAATGTAGCAGGCATGGTTGCAATGGCAAAAGCACTAAGGATGACATTTGAACAGAGAAAAGAAAAACTGAATCAAATGGAAGCTGCGATGGAAAGATTAAGAAGTGGTATTAGCCAAATCAAGGAAATCACTGTTCACACGCCAATGGAGAATCGTGCACCCCACATCTTGAACTTTTCAATCAAGGGACTGAAGGCAGAAACCTTTGTACATGCGTTAGAAGAAAAAGATATTTATGTATCGACAACTAGCGCCTGTTCTTCCAAAAAGAAAGCTGCTAGCAAGACTTTGCTGGCAATGGGAGTGCCGCGAGATGAAGCGGAAAGCGCGATCAGGGTCAGCCTGACATACAGCAATACAATAGAAGAAGCTGAGCTGGCAGCAAAGGCAATTGCTGAGACAGTAAAACATTTAAGCGAGGTAGTAAAGAAATGATGTATGACCGCATTTTGGTTCGGTATGGAGAAATATCGACTAAAGGAAGAAACAGGAATAAATTCATTGATCGACTTAGAAAAAATATTAAAAGAGCATTAAGCAACTATCCGAATATAGCCATCAAGGCAGAACGCGACCGCATGTTCATCCTTCTTAATGGTGAGGATAGCTACGGAATTGCAGAGAAGTTGAAAGAAATATTCGGGATTCAATCCTTCAGCCCGGCTGTTAAAGTTGAAAAGGATCTCGAAAAAATGAAAGATGCTGCACTGGAACTTTTCAGGAAGATTCATAAGCCTGGCCAGACTTTTAAAATCACTGCTAAACGCTCGGACAAGACATTTGAATTGGATACAAACGGGATCAATTCGGAATTCGGAGGCCATATTTTAAGGAATGTTGATGACTTGAAAGTGGACGTCCGCAACCCTGATATAAACCTCCAGATTGAAATCAGGAAAGAAGCTGCCTATATTTCGGCAGAAACGATAAAAGGTGCCGGCGGACTCCCTGCTGCCTCCGCGGGCAAAGGGATGCTGATGCTTTCCGGGGGAATCGACAGTCCTGTAGCAGGTTACCTTTCAATGAAAAGGGGGCTAGAGGTGGAAGGCGTCCATTTCTTCAGTCCGCCATTTACAAGTGAGCGAGCGAAACAAAAGGTTATCGATCTTTCAGAAAAACTTGCTGAGGTAAATGGGCATTTCGCACTTCATATTGTGCCGTTCACTGAAATCCAGCAGGCCATCCACAAACAAATACCTGAAAACTATACGATGACAACGACAAGGAGACTCATGCTCCGCATTACGGACGCCATCAGGGAAAAACAAGGCGGCCTTGCGATCATCACTGGTGAAAGTCTTGGGCAAGTAGCAAGCCAAACGCTTGAAAGTATGTATGCGATCAATGAAGTAACTTCTACACCAATCATCAGACCTTTGATTACAATGGACAAACTTCAGATCATGGATATTGCTCATGATATCGATACCCATGATATATCGATTCGTCCATATGAGGATTGCTGTACGGTTTTTGTTCCTTCATCACCGAAAACTAAGCCAAAGCTCGATAAGGTTCAAAACTTTGAAAGCTTCTTTGACTTCGAGGAATTGATTCAAAAAGCCGTCGAAGGAACTGAGCGTATGGTTCTCAAACCGGCTTCGGAACGAAAAGATGATTCAACGGATGATCTATTTTAAATTATGATGAATTTGTGAACAATTACCAATTAAAGTTTTGAATTAAGCCATGTGTTTTTACACACTCTATACTCACAAGGAGGTGAAACACATGGCAAACAACAACAGCTCAAATCAACTTCTAGTACCTGGAGTATCACAAGCTCTTGACCAAATGAAGTACGAAATCGCTTCTGAATTTGGTGTACAGCTAGGCGGAGAAACTACTTCTCGCGCTAACGGTTCTGTAGGTGGAGAGATCACTAAACGTTTGGTTCAAATGGCTGAACAACAACTTGGTGGCGGATTCTCTCGCTAATTTAAAAAATTAATAATATGGCTACAAGGAGCGGGCAGATGCCTCGCTCTTTTTATGCATAAATCATTATATTGAAAAAGTGTTATCATATAATTTTAAATTTTTAAATAATTTTGTATAATAGGAATTGGGGATATAAAAGGCGAGTAGTCACATCAGCGACACCAGCCTTAACAAAACAATATGAGGGGGAAGAGTATGAACAGGGAACAATTGATTGCACCACAAAAGTATAATCTTGTATCTGAAATGGAGCGCTTCGCTCAGGATCAGGAAAGAAAAGCGATTGTCTGGGAAGATGAAGCAGGCAGCACGAAAGAGATTACATACCGTGAACTTCTAAATAATGCGAATAAGATTGGAAACGTTTTCTTGAAACATGGCTTGCAGCAGGGTGATGTAGTACTCGTCGTTGTACCGAGATTGATTGAGGCATATCAGGTTTATATTGCATCCTTGAAAATGGGGTTAGTTGTCATCCCTAGTTCGGAAATGCTAAGAACGAAGGATTTTCAATACAGAATCAACCATGGCGACGTAAAAGCGATTGTCAGCTATGCTCCTTTTACTGAGGAATTCGCAGGAATCGAGGAAGCGGATAATCTGCCTAAGTTCGTTATTGGAGACGAGAAAGATGGCTGGGTCCATCTTGATGCCGAAATGGCAAATGCTTCAGCTGATCTTTCTCTCGCGGCTACTGAACGGGATGATATGGCATTTCTTAGCTATACTTCCGGAACGACTGGCAATCCAAAAGGGGTTGTCCATACGCATGGATGGGCATATGCGCATCTTCGCACAGCAGCGACAAACTGGCTTGGCATTGAAGATGGAGACACTGTCTGGGCCACAGCAGGTCCCGGCTGGCAAAAGTGGATCTGGAGCCCGTTTTTATCCGTTATGGGAACCGGTGCAACTGGCCTGGTTTACCAGGGAAAATTCGAGCCGCAAAAGTATTTATCACTTTTACAAAAATACAATGTGAATGTCCTTTGCTGCACCCCAACAGAATATCGTCTGATGGCGAAGGTAGAAAACTTAAGTGATTTTAACCTTCCAGGACTCCACAGTGCGGTTTCAGCGGGAGAACCGCTTAACCGTGAAGTAATCGATACATTTAAAAAGCATTTCAATGTTGAGGTGCGTGACGGTTATGGACAGACAGAAAACACATTGCTTGTCGGCGTAACAAAAGGCATGGAACTGAGACCGGGATCGATGGGCAAGCCAACGCCTGGAAACACTGTCGAGATAATAAATGAAAATGGTGAGCCTTGCGCTCCAGGAGAAGTTGGGGACATTGCTGTCCATGTTGAGACACCTGCGTTGTTCAAAAACTATTACAAGGATCCGGAGCGGACAGCGATGCAGTTCCGTGGCGATTATTACGTAACAGGTGACAAAGCAAGCAAAGATGAAGAAGGCTATTTCTGGTTTGAGGGGCGCGGCGACGACATAATCATAAGCTCCGGATATACGATCGGGCCTTTCGAAGTTGAGGATGCATTGGTAAAGCATCCTTATGTAAAAGAATGTGCCGTAGTCGCATCACCGGACGAAATCCGCGGACATATCGTCAAAGCATTTGTTGTCCTGCGTGACGGCGTAAGTTCTGAACAGGAAAACCTTGTGGCTGAGCTGCAGCAGCATGTGAAAGGATTGACGGCACCATATAAATATCCGAGAAAAATAGAGTTCCTTGAAGAACTGCCAAAAACAACTTCCGGTAAAATCCGCCGCATCGAGTTGCGGAAGAAGGAATTGGAAGGCGCAAAGTAAATAATATAGCACCTGAGGCAGGCCAATATGGTCTGCCTCTTAGTTTTGGTTTTCATTGGTTGAAGCAGACAATGCGTTGAGTATGAAATCTTGGGTATATTTAATATAGAAGGGGTGATTATTTATGAAAATCAAAATTAGAGAGGCTGCATTGGAAGAGTTAAACAAGGTCCAATTCGGAGATGGAGAAGGAATAAGAATTTTAGCAGAGTTTGTAGGGACATGTTCGATCGCAACGGACATCCAATTGCAAATCGAAAAAAAACAGGCTGATGATGAAGTGATAACAGAAAGCGGTGTTAACTTTTTCGTACCAGAAAAATCGCTGGAATCCCTACCAAGTAAAATATTCTTGGATTTTAAGCCTGGTTTCGGCTATAAAATATCCTCTGCCGAAGAGACATTTGGCTATAACTTCAAGTTAAAAAACAAGAAATGAAAAATAACCCGGTCAGGGTTATTTTCATTATGGGATTAACCAGTGTGCATAAAATGTCTGTTATTGGTCCGAAAAAAAGATTGTCAGTCAGCAGCGTTCCCATTTATAATGATATTATTTCGAGTCTAGAAAGATTAGGGGGCTGTTCGGATGGAAAAAAGGACCGAACAACAAGCTGGTGTCCTATACGCAGCTTTTTCTTATATATTATGGGGATTCCTGCCCGTTTATTGGAAGCTTTTAGATCATGTAAATGCTGATGAAATCCTGGCTAATCGTGTATTCTGGTCGTTTTTCTTCATCGCCATTATTCTGGTACTTAATAAGAAATGGAGACTTTTCACAGGGACACTGCTCGGGTTGGCGCAAAACAAAAAGCAATTAGCCACCCTGGCTGTGGCATCAATGCTAATCAGCATTAACTGGTTCATGTACATCTGGGCTGTGAATACAGACCAGATGATCGAAGCAAGCCTCGGCTATTATATCAACCCGCTTGTAAGTGTCCTTCTTGGAATGGTATTCCTGAAGGAACGTCTATCCTTGCTGCAATTTATATCGTTTGCGCTCGCAGCAATTGGTGTATTGATTATGACGATATCATACGGACAATTTCCGTGGATTGCTCTATCACTCGCCATTTCCTTTGGCCTGTACGGATTGGCGAAGAAAATGATCAAGGTAGATTCTGCTGTCGGGCTTGCGCTCGAAACATTGGTCGTTATGCCGCTCGCAGCCATCTATATTGGCTACCTCATGAATCAGGGAACGAACTCACTGTTTTCTGGTACATTGTCGACTACGCTGCTGCTGGCAGGCGCTGGGGCGGCTACGGCAGTTCCATTGCTCTTTTTCGCCAAGGGTGCGCAAAGGATTCCGCTCGCAACCCTTGGGATCCTTCAATATATTGCACCAACATTGACGCTGTTCCTTGGAGTTTTCGTCTATCACGAAACATTCTCGTCAATCCACTTGCTTGCCTTCACCTTTATCTGGTCAGCATTGATCCTTTACTCTTTATCAAGGACAAAGCTGGCATCAGCGTTGACTGTTAAGTGGAAAAAAGAAAAAGGAATGCCGTTGTGAAAGAAGAGAGCTGCGGATTTCCGCAGCTCTCTTCTTATAAAAAGGTCCTCTTCACTTTTTCCCAGAAGGAGTTATCTTTCAGTTTTACAGTCTTAATAATTTTATTGCTTAGTTTCACATCGAATTTTTCGACATGCTGGATACTTAACGCTTCGTTATCCATTCCCATGATTGGATAATCATTTCCGTCCTGGGCAACCTTGAAGGTAAGCTTCCGGTCACCGCCAAGGATGAAGGATGAGCCGAGAGTGCGGTAATGGTTGTTATTCACTGATGCAAGCTCACTTACCTGCATGCAAGGCAGCAGCGGGTCGACAACTGCTCCATTGACCGACTTGTTATACGCTGTGCTTCCCGTAGGGGTAGCAACAATCATTCCGTCTCCGCGGAAGGTTTCAAAGTGCTTGTCGTCTATAAATACATCCATAACAAAAGCTTTGATGATCGCTGAACGGACGCTGAATTCATTCAAGCAGTCAAATGTCGTATCACCATCGATTGTTACCTCTATCGTCGGATAGCGCCTGACTTCGATTTGTGCATTTGTGATTGCTTCAATCATTTTATCTGTGTCCTCGAGATGGAAATCGCAATACATATTAAGGGAGCCTGTAACTGAAATGCCGGCATACAGGCAATCATCCCGGAAGCCGGTCTTTCTGACAGCCTGCAGGAAGGTACCGTCATCACCAACGCTAACGATAATATTTGCAGTGCGATAGTCGGTCACGATATTAAAATCATAACGCCGGGCCAGCTCATAAAGAGGTCTAACTTTTTCCAACATAGTTGTGTCGGGTGTATGGTGAAAATAAATATTACGGCGATCTGGCATATAAGTTCCTCCAAACAATTCGTATTTCTTCCATAATTTTACCCACTTTTGAAATCTTTTGCTAAAATAATGGTATTGACCTCAGTTTATCATTTTTACATAAGGTTTTGAAAGTACGAGAAACTTACAAGGGGGCTTCAAGATGAATGGTAAAAGATGGGCGGCATTGGGAATAGCCGTCGGATTATTCATTGCGTCAACAGTTATAAATCTTCTGTCCACAGTGGCATTCAGTGACGCGGAAAATGCTTTTAAGGACATGTTTGCGGTATCTGAAGAAATGTTTGCGGAAGAAATAATCGAAGAAGGTGACATGCTGAGCAAGATAGCGGTATTGTCCATCAATGGGGTAATTCAGGATACAGGAGATGCCGAATCATTTTTTGAAAGTCCGCTCTATAATCATAGATCATTCATGGAGCAGCTTGATTATGTTAAAGAAGCAGATGATGTTAAGGCTATTATTTTGCAGGTGAATTCACCTGGCGGCGGTGTCGTGGAAAGTGCGCAAATTCATGACAAAATCAAGGAAATCCAGAAGGAAACGAAAAAGCCAATTTATGTTTCGATGGGATCGATGGCCGCTTCTGGAGGTTATTATGTGTCTGCGCCTGCTGATAAAATTTTTGCCAGCCCTGAAACGCTTACAGGGTCCCTCGGTGTCATCATGCAGGGAGTTAATTATGCGGGTCTTGCCGAAAAGTATGGCGTTGAATTCACCACCATCAAAAGTGGGCCATACAAGGATATTATGAGCCCATCAAGGCCGATGACAGAGGATGAGCGCAAAATCCTCCAATCGATGATCAATAACTCATATGAGGGATTCGTTAAAGTCATTTCAGAAGGACGCGATATGTCTGTTGAACGGGTCAAGGAAATTGCGGATGGCCGGATATACGATGGACGTCAGGCAAAGCAGCTGATGTTAATCGACGGATTCGGTTATCTTGAGGATGTCATCGAGAATGTCAGGAAGGACGAAAAACTCGGTGATGCTACTGTCGTGAAATACACAGAAAGCATGGGATTTGGTTCGTTTTTCAGCATGGGAACACAAAAAATCATGGGGAAAGACGCAGAAATGGCTGGCTTAATGAAGTTATTGTCCCAGCCTAATTCTCCACGCCTAATGTATTTATATGCGGAATAAGGAGGGATAATATATGAATTCGGATGATTTTAAAGACCTGGACAATGTACCCTCTCAATCTGAACCAAAAAAAGTCATGGATGGGTCCGGAAACTCAGATGACAAGACGCATTTTCAGACTGAAACGGAACATCTAGTACCTCAGTCTGAATCTAGCAATATACAAGTACAAAGCAACCCACAGCCTGAGGTTTATGAACATGACAAAGCTGAACGCGAGAATCATATATATGCTGGTCTCTATGCGGGTTTCTGGACACGTTTTTGGGCGTATTTGCTTGACTTGATTGTAATTGGGAGCGTCACCAGGATGATCATAAATCCTGTGTTTCGGGCACTGGATGTACCGTTGACTGAAGATGGGATCCTTTCACCGATGGCCATCGCGACAGCTGTCGTCTTCTATTTATATTTTGTGTTAATGACAAAGTACTTCGGCCAGACCCTGGGGAAAATGGTCTTTGGCTTGAAAGTGGTAGAGCTTGACGGCAAGGCTCTTACGTGGGGAACCGTTATTTTCCGCGAGTGGATCGGCCGTTTCATTTCAGCGACCATCATCGTTTTGTATATCGTAGTTGCATTTACAAAAAAGAAACAGGGACTGCATGACCTATTTGCCGATACAACTGTCATATATGAACCACGATGAAATGAACCTGCTGAGGCAGGTTTATTTCTTTGCCTTTTTGTTGATAATAATAGGCTGAAAGGTTGTGGAGGACGATGAAATGGGTGCTGCTTGCCATACTGCTTCTCACTGTGATTGTACTTATAATCTTTTTTACGAAAGTTAAGATTTTTTTAGATTATTTCCACGGCAATGATAATGATCATTTTAACGTAACAATCAGAGCATGGGGCGGATTAATCAAGTTTAAAATAGAAGTTCCTGTGGTGAAAATCGATGATAATTCTCCGACAATCATCGCAGAGCAAAAAATTAAAACAGGTCCAGATGAAAGTATGAAACAACAAAAAACAACTCAGGTTGATAAAAATAATTTACTTGACAGCCTTCATGATTTCGAGCAGCTAATCACCCACGTCGCTGGTCTCCATAAAATCGTCCGGAATTTTTAAAAAAGGTTACGATTCGAAATATCGAATGGCACACTATGGTTGGAGTATCGGATGCAGCAGCCACAGGAGTGATCACAGGTGCCTTTTGGGCAGTCAAAGGCGGAGTGGTTGGGCTCCTAAGCAACTATATGAAAATGAAAGAAATGCCTGTCATGACGATTACACCCAACTTCCAGCACACTGTTTCGATTACTAGTTTTAAATGTATGATTCAAGTCAGAGTCGGGCATGCTATTTTAGCAGGAATAAAACTGGTTAAATATTGGAAAGGCGGCTGGCCAGAATTTAAATCAAAGCCACTATCCGCTCTTTCTGGTGATAATACTAATTCTGTCTAAAATAAGGAGGAAACAGGAATGTCCGACCATCCAATTCAAGGATTAATGACAACTGCCATGGAAAGCTTGAAAGAAATGATTGATGTTAACACAATCATTGGAGACCCCGTAGAAACACCGGATGGAAGTGTGATCCTGACAGTTTCAAAGGTAGGCTTCGGTTTTGCCGCTGGTGGAAGCGAATTTGTTTTGGAAAGTTCTAAAGGAGGATCCGGCGGATCTGGAGGTTCTGGTGGCTCAGGAGGACAGTCTGGAGGTGCCCAGCACCCATTTGGAGGAGGCAGCGGTGGCGGGGTATCAATCACGCCTATTGCTTTCTTGATCGTCAACTCTAAGGGTGTAAAAATGCTTCACCTTGATGAAAGCACACATTTGTACGAGAAGATACTTGATCTGGCTCCACAGGCCGTTGAAAAAATCCAGCAAATGATGTCAAAGAAAGACCAGAACAGCCAGGATGGCAGCCAGAACAAAAGCCAGGGTCAGTCTCAGTCTGATTACAACGGTCCGAAAACAGACCTGGATCTTTAAGCAGGTGAATTCACGGAGTAATGGGAAAACCAACAATTTAGCAGAAAGCTGCCTTTTCCAGCGGAAAGGCAGCTTAGCTATGTATGTTGATTCATGGTCTCCTTTTAGTAAAATAATTGCAAAAAAATTCTTTAAAAGATATATTAACACTGTACATATAATGGACAAGGAGGATGAGCAGGTATGGCATCTGTTACATTTAAGGGGAACCCAGTTACATTGCTAGGAAATGAAGTAAAGGTTGGAGACCAGGCACCAGATTTTAAAGTGCTTGCAAACGACCTTTCTGAAGTGACACTTCAAGATTCTAAAGGACAAGTACGTTTAATCAGTGTAGTACCTTCACTTGACACAGGAGTTTGCGATGCACAGACTCGCCGTTTCAATGAAGAATCTGCTACCCTTGATAACGTTAAGATTTTGACAGTCAGCGTGGATCTTCCTTTCGCGCAAAAGCGCTGGTGTGGTGCGGCTGGAATCGAAAATGTCCAGACATTGTCTGACCACCGCGAGCTTTCATTCGGAGAAGCTTACGGAGTAGCAATCAAAGAACTACGCCTGCTCGCTCGCGCAGTCTTTGTTGTTGATTCAAACGACAAAGTAACATACGCAGAGTATGTAAGCGAAGCAACAGATCACCCTAACTACGAAGCAGCAGTAGAGGCTGCAAAGCAAGCAAACTAATATACAACCAGGGAACAAGCCGCAGAAAAAAACTGCGGCTTGTTTTGCTTTGAGAGTAGGAATGTCTGAATTTCAACAATTTCATTATGCTCTATCGGACAAACTTGTAGCGGGAGACGAGGAAAAGTGTCCGATAGAAGGGCTCGATCAGACAAACAGAAGACGGAGAACTAGAAATGTGGCCCATAGATCTTACCAAAAAATCTCGCTCCAGTACTTGCGCATTTCTATTACCAGCCATATACCTTGTACACAGAGCAAAACACGGCTAAAATATATAAATATCTATTCAAATCAGGAGGAAGAAAAGTGAGTATGACTCCGGTCGAACAATTATTTACTGCATTCAATACAACTGCAGATATTTTAAAAGAAGAGTTATCATCTACATATTTGGAAGCGCTGGCTGAAAGTGGGGAAAACATGTTTCAGGGCACGGTGCTTCAAGACGAACTGAATGAAGTAACAACGAAAAGGCTTGATAAAGTATATAAGGAAATCAACCTTGATTCTTTTAGCAATGAGGAAATCCGCAAAGGCTTCCAGCTTGCAATTTTGAAGGGAATGAAGGAGCATACCCAGCCGAACCATCAAATGACCCCAGATTCTGTCGGCATGTTCATTGGCTACCTGGTCAATAAGTTTGTCGCCAAGAAGTCATTCAGGCTCCTTGACCCTGCGGTCGGAACTGGAAACCTTCTCGCTACAGTATTGAATCAGCAGACTGACAAGGAAATCGAATCTGTCGGTGTTGAAATTGATGACCTGTTGATCCGCCTGGCTTTCGTGAATGCCAATCTTCAGAAGCATCCGGTCGAGTTTTTTAATCAGGACAGCCTTGAACCATTGTTTGTCGATCCGGCAGATGCAGTGGTTTGTGACCTTCCAGTGGGCTACTATCCAAATGACCTTCGAGCGGAGCAATATGAAGTAAAAGCAAAAGAAGGCCATACATACTCTCATCACATGTTTATCGAGCAAAGTACGAAGCATGTGAAAGAAGGCGGGTATTTGTTCTTCATGATCCTAATGGCCTTTTTGAAAGTGAACAAGCCCCAATGCTCCATGAGTTCATTAAAAACCATCTGATTGTCCAGGGTGTTTTACAGCTTCCAGCTTCATTGTTCAAAAGCAAGCAGGCAGCTAAAAGTATCCTTATACTTCAGAAAAAAGGTGAAGAAGTGATAGCACCAAAACAGGCAATCCTTGCCGAGCTTCCAAAGCTATCGGACGCCCAGCTGTGAACAGGATGCTGCATAAAATCGATCAATGGTTCACTGAAAATAAAAATGTACAGCAATAGAACCGGCTACTTAACCGGTTCTTTTTTCGTTTAATAGGAAATTACA
>NZ_BAUW01000079.1 GCF_000517385.1 Mesobacillus boroniphilus JCM 21738
CTTGCGCTTTTTGTTCATTTTCCATGGAAATCCTTACACCACATGATTTTAAGCGAAGCGGTGGAAACTAAGATTGTTCGGGAAAGGCGGGACACACTTTTGCGGACATTTTCACTTTTAAAGGGACTGCCTGTATATGAATTGGCGAGTGGGCAAAAACTGGGCGAAGTTTGTGATGTAAGCATTTCTGGCCATGGAAGCGTAGTAGGCTTACTTGTAAAAAAGGGTGCGTTCATCAAGAAAACGTTTCAGGTGAAAGTTGAACAGGTTTCATCCTTTGGTGAAGATGGAGTCATGGTGAAGGACAAGTCAGCTTTGGATAAATTGGAGACAGAGCCGGAGTATACATTCGAACATAATCAGAGCCTTGCCGGTAAAAAACTTCTTTCAAAAGAAGGTGAACAGCTCGGCTTGCTGGAGGATGTATATTTCCTGGAAGAATTGGGCACGATTGTAGGGTACGAATTAACGGATGGCTTTTTTTCGGATATAGCGAATGGAAAGCGTGTCATAAAGACCACTGGTCCACCTGCAATCGGAGAGGATGCCATCGTCGTCACTGTAAAATCGAGATGAGGTGTCCCTATGTTAAGTTGTCCCAATTGCAGGAGCAAGGATATCGGTAAAATTGGCATCAACCAATATTACTGCTGGAATTGCTTCATCGAACTGTCTCTGAACAAAGGTTTGATCCATACCCATCAAGTCGAAGAAGATGGAACATTAAGCTCACTTGATGATTTATTTGAAGAAGATCAACGTCAATACGGCATATAAAATAAATCGAAGAGGTGTAGCACATGAATAAAATGTTAACCTCCGTAATCGCTCTTGGCGCTGGTATGGCAGCTTACAGTTATGCTTCCAACAACAATATGATGTCTGGAAGGAAAATGAAGAAGCTTGGCAGGAAAATGACGAAAGCTTTATTCTAATTTGGATAATCAGATTATTCCCTTGCGTATTCGCAAGGGATTTTTAATGTAAAATTGGAAAAAAACGCTGAAAATTTCCAATTTGCTATAAAAAATTCGTTTTCCGCTATAATAAAGAATTTTTCGCTATAAAAAATTGATTTTCGCTATAAAAATAAACTTTTCGCTATAAAAATAAACTTTTCGCTATAAAAATCGTAGAGGACAGCTTAAACAATATCCAGACAAGGATAAAAATGCATAATCCACTACCTTTCTTTCAAGAATAAACAGGAAGGAGAGTGAAGATGATGAATATCCAGATGAAATGGTATTACCGGCTTGGGTTTCTTCTCCTTTTATTCATTGTTCTATTCGTTTTCATAAAATTACAGTCCATATGGGTTCCATTTTTAGAAGTATTGGTTTCACTGCTTGTGCCTTTTTCCGTGGCTGCGTTCATTACATATTTGCTGCATCCTATAGTTGAGGCTCTTCACCAAAGAGGGCTTCATCGTGGAGTTTCTATCTTGATAATCTATATTTTGTTCTTTGGCGGAGCAGGCTTTGCTTTTTACAAAGGGATTCCGGCGCTGATTCACCAGCTGGGTGACCTTGCCGAAAATGCCCCATATTTCGCGGAGCAGTATAAACAAATGGTCAATAATATTGTTGACCAGACTTCAAGATGGCCGGCAGGTATACACGAAAGAATCGAAGATGGAATTACTCGAATGGAGCAATGGCTTGATGGTGTGCTCGCAGGTACGATGACGTTCCTGATGGATATCATTAATTCCATCCTTACGATTGCAGTGATTCCGTTTATTGCTTTTTACATGCTGAAGGATTTCGATGTCTTGAAAAAAACAGCGTGGTATCTCACCCCACGGCAGTGGAGACAGCCAGGGACTAAGTTCCTGCATGAAGTCGATAAATCACTGGGCAGCTATATACGCGGCCAGCTGCTCATATGTCTCATAATTGGTGTTTTATCCTCATTGTTTTTTTGGCTGGCAGGCATAAAGTATTCGCTGCTGCTTGGAGCGAGTGTCGGGATAACGAATGTGATTCCTTATTTCGGCCCGATCATTGGAGCTATTCCGGCCGTGATCATTGCGGCGACTATGTCTGTAAAAATGGTGATTCTCTCACTTGTGATTGTTTTTTCCCTGCAATTCCTCGAGGGAAATATCCTTTCTCCGCTGATTGTCGGGAAAAGCCTGCACATGCATCCCCTGATGATCATGTTTGCACTGCTGGCAGGGGAAGAGGTTGGCGGCATCCTTGGATTGATTCTTGCTGTTCCTGTCCTCGTGGTATTAAGGGCGGCATTGATTCATGCAAAAGACCATATCATACTTGAAAGAAAGAAAGAGCGTCCATCATAAATTTTTGCCAAGTCGTTTGACAAAGTGCAAGGAGCTATATATAATTCGGCTATAGATTAATAATTCGAAAAATGTAGAAGGAACGAGTATGTTATAGACCATCGTCCAGAGAGGGATTCCCAGGCTGCAAGAATTCCCGATGAAGGATAACAGAAGGCTATTCCGGAGTGCAGGCAAAACCTGCCGTAGCAGCTGCGTTAAAGCGTTTTTGAGAGATGGGCGCACGTATTTGTGTCCATAATCAGGGTGGTACCGCGAGCAAGCTCTCGTCCCTGTCCAGGATGAGGGCTTTTTTTGTTGCCTAAAATCCCTGAAAGCTTAAATTTCACTTGGGTTTAGGAGGTTAGTTTTATGAAAAAACTGACAGGTGCTGAAATCAGAAGAATGTATCTTGATTATTTTAAGGAAAAAGGCCACGCAATCGAGCCGAGTGCGTCGCTTGTACCGCATGATGATCCTTCCCTGCTTTGGATCAACAGCGGTGTTGCAACACTGAAAAAGTATTTTGACGGCCGTGTCGTACCGGAAAATCCACGGATCACAAACGCGCAGAAATCAATCCGTACGAACGATATCGAAAATGTCGGCAAGACAGCGCGCCACCACACGTTCTTTGAGATGCTCGGGAACTTCTCGATTGGCGACTATTTCAAGGTGGAAGCAATCGAATTCGCTTGGGAATTCCTTACGGATGAAAAATGGATCGGCTTTGATCCAGAAAAACTATCCGTGACCATTCACCCTGAAGACGATGAAGCTTTCAATATCTGGAGAGAAAAAGTCGGTGTTCCTGAAGAGCGAATCATCCGCCTTGAAGGGAACTTCTGGGATATCGGTGAAGGTCCGAGTGGTCCAAACACGGAAATCTTCTATGACAGAGGACCTGAATACGGCAATGACCCAGAAGATCGGGAATTATACCTGGGGGAGAAAATGACCGTTATTTAGAAGTCTGGAACCTTGTGTTCTCCGAGTTCAATCACAACCCGGATGGAACTTACACTCCACTGCCGAAGAAAAATATTGATACAGGCATGGGACTAGAGCGCATGGCTTCAGTAGTCCAGGACGTTCCTACAAACTTTGAAACAGATCTGTTCATGCCAATCGTGAATGCGACTGAAGAAATTTCCGGTGAAAAATACGGACAGTCCCAGGAGAAGGATGAAGCGTTCAAAGTAATTGCTGACCATACCCGTACTGTTGCATTTGCTGTCGGTGACGGTGCCCTTCCATCAAACGAAGGTCGCGGCTATGTTCTTAGGAGATTGCTGCGACGCGCTGTCCGTTATGCGAAGAAGCTGAACATCAACCGTCCATTCATGTATGAACTGGTACCGGTTGTCGGTGAAATCATGCATGACTTCTATCCAGAGGTAAAAGAAAAGACAGACTTTATCCAGAAGGTCATCAAGAACGAAGAAGACCGCTTCCATGAAACACTTCATGAAGGACTTGCGATTCTTTCTGAGTTGATCAAGAAGGAGAAGGAAAAAGGCAGCGGCATGCTGCAGGGCGAGGATGTATTCCGCTTTATGACACATATGGATTCCCGGTGGAATTAACAGAAGAGTATGCGGAAGAAGAAGGCTTGAAAGTCGACCATGAAGGCTTTGAAAAAGAAATGGAGCTGCAGCGTGAAAGAGCTCGTGCTGCACGACTTGATGTAGGTTCCATGCAGGTGCAAGGCGGTATCTTAGGCGATATCAAAGAAAACAGCGAATTCGTTGGATATGATAATTTTGATACAAACAGCAAGATTGTTGCATTAGTCAAGGAAGGCGAGCTTGTTGAAGAAGCGAAAGCTGGAGATGAAGTTCATTTCATCCTTGATATTACACCATTCTATGCAGAAAGCGGAGGCCAGATCGCTGATAAGGGAACAATCGAAGCGAATGGCGTGAAGCTATCAGTCAAGGACGTAAAGAAAGCTCCTAACGGACAAAACCTTCACCATGCCGTGGTAGAAGAGGGGACAGTTACGAAAGGTCTTGAAGTGACAGCTAGAGTTGACCAGGATAACCGTGCGAGAATTATCAAGAACCATACTGCAACACACTTGCTCCACCAGGCATTGAAGGATGTGCTGGGTGGTCACGTAAACCAGGCAGGATCACTAGTCGAGCCTGATAGATTGCGTTTCGATTTCTCTCATTTTGGTCAGGTGACTGCTGAAGAGCTTGAACAAGTAGAAGCAATCGTCAATGAAAAAATCTGGAGGAGCATCCAGGTTGAGACTAGCTTCAAGCAGATTGCTGAAGCAAAAGCAATGGGTGCGATGGCGCTGTTTGGTGAAAAATACGGCGATATTGTCCGTGTTGTAAAAGTTGGTGACTACAGCCTTGAGCTTTGCGGCGGCTGCCATGTTCCTAACACTTCTGTCATCGGATTATTCAAAATTGTATCCGAAGGCGGCATCGGTGCAGGAACAAGAAGGATTGAAGCTGTAACTGGCGAAGCAGCTTACAAGGTACTAAATGATCAAATCAGCATACTGAAAGGTGCTGCAGCAAAATTGAAGACTTCTCCTAAGGAAGTAGCGAACAGAATTGATTCCATGCTTGTTGAAATGAAACAGCTTCAGCGAGAAAATGAATCTCTATCAGCAAAATTGGGTAATATTGAAGCAGGAAGCCTTACTTCCAAGGTCAAAGAAGTGAATGGTGTCCAGTTGCTTGCAGCCCGCGTTCAGGTTGCGGATATGAACAGCCTGCGTAATATGGCTGATGACTTGAAGCAAAAGCTAGGTTCTGCTGTCATCCTCCTCGGCATGACCGACGGCAGCAAAGTGAATCTGATTGCTGCAGTGACAGATGATCTGATCAAGCAAGGGTACCAGGCTGGAAAGCTGATCAAGGAAGCAGCCGCGATTTGCGGCGGAGGCGGCGGAGGTCGTCCGGATATGGCCCAGGCTGGCGGGAAGGACCCATCAAAACTCGACAATGCGCTTCAATTTGCCGAAGAATGGGTAAAATCAATTTGATATAAAAGTAAAGTAGTGTAGAATGAAGTTAACTTGAAGAAAATTTTACCGGCTATTTTTTTGAGAGAGAGGTGCATTCGATGAGCTCGTTTGACAAGACGATGAGATTTAATTTTCCCGAAGAGCCTTTTGAGCATGACGCCAATGAAGTCCTGCTGCAGGTGTATGAAGCATTGCAGGAAAAGGGTTATAACCCGATTAACCAGATTGTCGGTTATTTGCTCTCTGGCGCCCCGGCCTATATTCCCCGTCATCGGGATGCCCGCAATATCATCCGCAAGCTGGAACGGGATGAAATTATCGAGGAACTGGTCAAATCCTATTTAAGGAACCACCGAGAGGGGAAATAAATGCGTACGATGGGACTGGATGTCGGCTCAAAAACAGTCGGCATTGCGCTGAGCGATGAGCTTGGATGGACCGCTCAAGGACTTGAAACATTGAAAATCAACGAAGAAGAAAATGTGTTTGGTTTCGATGAATTAGGTAAAATAATAAAAGAGTACGAAGTCGGCAAAGTTGTCGTCGGGCTGCCTAAAAATATGAACGGCACAATTGGGCCACGCGGAGAAGCGAGCCAATTCTATGCCCGTGAATTGGAGGAAAGGTTCGGCGTCCCTGTCATCCTCTGGGACGAGCGTCTGACGACAGTGGCTGCAGAGCGGGTTTTGCTCGAGGCAGACATGAGCCGCAAGAAAAGGAAAAAGGTCATTGATAAAATGGCTGCAGTGATGATTCTACAAGGCTATCTAAACAGCCAAAATTAAATTGAGGTGACTACAATGGACCACGGCGAAAACAACATTACAGTAGTAGATGAAAACGGCAACGAACAACTATGTGAAGTACTTTTCACATTTGATTCCGAAGAATTCGGCAAGTCATATGTGCTTTATTATCCAGTAGGTGCAGAGGATAACGATGACGAAGAAATCGAAATTCACGCATCAGCATTCACTCCTACAGAAGACAACGAAGATGGCGAACTAATGCCAATCGAAACAGACGAAGAATGGGACATGATCGAAGAAATGCTGGAAACATTCCTTGCAGAGCAAGACGAAGAATAGAACAATCCATTTGGACCAGGCGTAGGATGCCTGGTCCTTTATTTTTTCAACAAAGGGTATATTCCTTGAAAAGTGTCCGATAGGAGGGCTCTATCGGCCACACGTGGAGCGGAATCTCAGGAAAGTGTCCGATAGGAAGGGCCTATCGGACAAACAGGGAGGAGAATCTCAGGAAAGTGTCCGATAGGAAGGCTCTATCGGACAAACAGGGAGGAGAATCTTAGAAAAGTGTCCGATAGATAAATTCAATGGGCCTTCCTGACAGCAATCTCCCCCGCAAAAGGCACCAACTTGTGTTATCACACGTTTTAATCTTGCTGTCGAAATTTTGGTTTGTTTGTCGTTCAGGGTATTTTTTCGTAATTATTTGCAAATAGAAATTAAAAATATAGTATAATGATTCGAGATGTGAAAATAGAGAGTATCCAGGAAATCAGCATTGTTAACTGGAGGGGGAAGTTATGTCTGACGAAAAAAATAGTAAAAAAGATAAAAAGAAGCTGATTGCTGAGAGATTGGTCGAACAGCAAAAGGAAGCAAGAATTGTCAGAAAGATTGTATTCATCACGGCAATCGCTGGTATCCTGCTCATCGGTGCAGTTGGCGGAGGCGGATATTATTATATAAAAGAAGCCCTTAAGCCGGTAGATGCATCCAGCGAGAAGACAATCGATGTCAATATCCCGATCGGCTCCTCTACTACAGGAATCGGAAAGATATTGGAGGAGAACGGTGTCATCCGGGATGCGAGGGTCTTCAAATATTATGTGAAATTTAAAAATGAAGCAGGTTTTATGGCCGGGGATTACAAAATGAATCCGTCCATGACACTTCCGGAGATAATTACGAGCTTGAAGACTGGTAAAGTCATGCAGGAAGTGGTTATGAAAATTACCATTCCCGAAGGAAAGCAGCTGAAGCAAATCGCTGGAATTATCGCGGAAAAAACACAGCAAAACGAAGAAGAGATTTTTAAACAGCTGAACGATAAAGAGTTCATCACGAAAATGATGGGAAGATATCCAGACGTTCTGACGGAAGACATTTTAAAAGAAAATGTGAAGTATCCTCTAGAAGGCTATCTATTCCCGGCAACTTATCCTTTTTATTCTGAAAAGCCCACGGTCGAGGAAATCGTTACTATCATGCTGACTAAGACGAAGGAAGTCCTCGGTGAATTCAGAGGCAGATGGAAGAAAGAGAAATGACGACGCATGAATTGATGACGATGGCATCGCTCATTGAAGAAGAAGCGACTGAAAAAGTTGACCGCGATAAAATCGCGAGCGTTTTCTATAATCGCCTGGCAGAAGGTATGATGCTGCAAACAGACCCGACTGTACTTTATGCCCACGGAGAACATAAAGATCGGGTTTTCTACAAGGATCTTGAAATTGATGATCCATATAATACCTATAAAATCCAGGGGCTGCCGCCGGGACCAATCGCCAATCCAGGGGTAATGTCGATTGAAGCTGTCCTGGCTCCTGCCGACACGGATGATATGTATTTCCTTGCAACATCTACTGGAGATGTTCTATTTTCTAAAACGCTTGCGGAGCATAATCGAAAAGTGAACGAACACATAACCAATAAAAAATAACAGTAAATAAAAGGGAAATGCAGAAAGATTAGCATTTCCCTTCTTATTGTGATAAAATAATTCAAGTGTTTTTTTCTATAGTTAATAGTAATGTTACTGTCTAGCGTAAGCTCCGTGTGGGAGCCACGATTTATTTGATAGCGTGCATTGCAGAAGTAGGAGTTGTAGCTTTTTTAGCTTATGGACCTGTATGGCATATGCCTGGCGGTGTTCTCTCTAAACCTGTGAGCGCTATTTTTTCATGCTTTGACAGCCATTCAATATATCTACTCTGGCTGATATTTGGCCTTTAAATAGAGGTGATGCAGCTTGCTTAGTCAAGATTTGCAAAGTTATATAGATTCTCTTATACAACCCAGGAATGGCCTCTTTGCAGAGATGGAGGAATATGCCCGCCTAAATGGAGTTCCAATCATGGAACCGGCAGGAATTGAAACCATGCTCCAGCTTTTGCGAATCCAACGTCCAGAAGCGATTCTGGAAGTAGGGACGGCGATTGGCTATTCTGCACTAAGGATGGCATTGGCTTTGCCGGAAACAAAGATAATTACTTTGGAGCGCGATGAGGAAAGGTTCAATCTTGCTGTTGACTATATAAAGAGGGCTGGCATGCAGGGCCGGATTATACAAATCAGTGGAGATGCGCTTGAACTTGAAGAGGAAGCTGCAGGCCATGGTCCGTTTGACACAATTTTCATTGACGCGGCCAAAGGGCAGTATAAGCGCTTTTTTGAATTGTACTCCAGGTATTTAAAACCAGGAGGGATGATCATTACTGATAACATCCTTTTTAGGGGACTTGTATATAATCAGGAAGCAGATAGCAGAAGACTTCGCAGCCTGGTTAAAAAAATAGACGAATTCAACCGCTGGCTTGCTGCCAATCAGGAGTATGATACTGTTATACTGCCGATAGGCGACGGGATAGCGGTTAGTAAGAAGAGGTGAACGGATTGAATAAACCTGAATTATTGGTAACTCCAAAGAGTGTTGAGGATATTATTCCACTGGCGGAGGCGGGAGCAGATGCTTTCTTGATTGGTGAACAGAAATTCGGCTTGCGGCTCGCTGGTGAGTTTTACCGTGAAGACGTAAAGCAGGCAATCGAACTGGCACATTCAAAAGGCAAGAAAGTATATGTCGCTATGAATGCGCTGTTCCACAATGAAAAAGTGGACTTGCTTGGTGATTACCTGACTTTCCTTAAGGATGTCCATGTCGACGGAGTCACTTTCGGTGACCCGGCAGTACTGATGGCCGCAAAGGAATATGCACCGGGAGTGAAGCTTCATTGGAGCACGGAAACAACGGGAACAAACTGGTATACCTGCAACTATTGGGGCAGGAAGGGTTCAAAGCGTGCGGTCCTTGCAAGGGAAATCAATATGGACGCTATTGTTGAGATCAAGGAAAATGCCGAGGTTGAAATCGAAGTACAGGTACACGATGATGAACATGTTCCAATCCAAACGCCCATTGCTCGGACATTACTTTGAATACCAAGGCAAAGCGCTTGAAGTTGAGAACCGCAAAAAAGAACGCAATATGTTCCTTCATGATAAAGAGCGAGAAAATAAATACCCTATTTTCGAGGATGAAAATGGCACTCATATCATGAGTCCTAACGATATTTGCATTATTGATGAACTAACGGAGCTTGTGGAAGCAGGTGTCGATTCTTTTAAAATTGACGGCATCCTGAAGAGCTCTGAATATATTTTGGAAGTTACAAAGCTTTATCGCAAAGCCATTGATTTGGCTGTTGAAGACCCAGATCAATATGACGAAGAAAAAGACGGCTTGCTTGAAGCAGCGGAAGAACTGCAGCCGTCAAACCGCCCACTGGATACAGGTTTCTTTTTCAAAGAGACGGTTTATTAACAGTAAGAACTATGAGGAGGTTGCGTAATGACAGCACTAGCAGATAAAATCTCGCAAATTGTTGACGGGAAGCGTGTTATCGTGAAGAAACCAGAACTGCTTGCGCCAGCCGGTAATCTTGAAAAACTTAAGATAGCGGTACATTATGGTGCAGATGCCGTCTTTATTGGCGGTCAAGAGTATGGATTGCGCTCAAACGCCGATAATTTTACTTTTGAGGAAATGAAGGAAGGCGTCGAGTTCGCCAAAAAATACGGAGCAAAAATTTATGTTACAACGAACATCTTTGCCCACAATGAAAACATCGATGGGCTCGAAGACTATTTGTTAGGATTGAAAGGAGCTGGCGTGCACGGCATCATCGTCGCTGATCCTCTGATCATCGAAACTTGCCGCAGGGTCGCTCCAGAAATTGAAGTACACTTAAGCACACAGCAATCTCTTTCAAACTGGAAGGCTGTCCAGTTCTGGAAGGAAGAAGGTCTTGAGCGTGTTGTTCTTGCGCGTGAAACAAGTGCTGATGAAATTAAGGAAATTAAGGAAAAAGTAGATATCGAAATTGAAACCTTCATCCATGGAGCAATGTGTATTGCATACTCAGGCCGCTGTACCTTGAGCAATCACATGACAGCACGTGATTCTAACCGCGGCGGCTGCTGCCAGTCTTGCCGCTGGGACTATGACTTGTACACACTTGAAGGAAATGAAGAAAACGCCTTGTTTGCTGAAGGTGATTCTCCATTTGCGATGAGCCCAAAGGATCTTAAGCTGATCGAATCGATTCCACGCATGATCGAGCTCGGAATAGACAGCTTGAAAATTGAAGGCCGCATGAAGTCGATCCACTATATAGCGACGGTAGTCAGTGTATACCGCAAAGTGATTGATGCTTATTGCGCAGACCCTGAGAACTTTGTCATCAAGCAGGAATGGCTTGAAGAACTGGACAAATGTGCGAATCGTGAGACAGCAACTGCCTTCTTTGAGGGAGTTCCTGGGTATAAAGAGCAAATGTTTGGAAACCATAGCAAAAAGACAACTTTCGATTTTGCCGGACTTGTGCTTGATTACGATGCTGAGACGCAAATGGTAACACTTCAGCAAAGAAACTACTTCAAGCCAGGCGATGAGGTTGAATTCTTCGGACCAGAAATCGAGAACTTCACTCATGTCGTTGAGAAGATTTGGGATGAAGATGGCAATGAGCTGGGTGTAGCCCGCCACCCGCTGCAAATCGTCAAGTTCAAGATGGACAAGCCTGTCTACCCAAATAACATGATGCGGAAGGAGAAGTAAATTAATGGACCGCAAACCTGTTGTAATTGGTGTAGCCGGCGGCTCCGGCTCAGGAAAGACTAGTGTAACGAAAGCGATTTACGATTGCTTTAAAAGCCAATCAATCTTGATGCTCGAACAAGACTACTATTATAAAGACCAAAGCCATCTGCCATTGGAAGAGCGTTTAAAGACAAATTATGATCATCCACTTGCATTTGACAATGACCTTTTGCTAGAACATATCCAAAAGCTGCTCAGCCACGAGGCGATTGATAAGCCAGTATATGATTATGCTGTCCATACAAGGTCGAGCGAAATTATCCATGTTGAACCAAAGGACGTCATAATCCTTGAGGGAATCTTGATCCTTGAAGATGAGAGGCTGCGCAACTTGATGGATATCAAACTCTATGTTGATACAGATGCAGATTTGCGGATCGTCCGCAGGCTGCTTCGCGACATCAAGGAGCGCGGCCGTTCAATGGATTCAGTCATCGAACAGTATGTGAAAGTTGTCAGGCCGATGCATAACCAGTTCATCGAACCGACCAAGCGTTATGCGGATGTCATCATTCCTGAGGGTGGCCAAAACCATGTGGCGGTTGACCTGATGGTAACAAAAATTCAAACAATTCTTGAACAAAAATCATTTTTGTGACACAATAGCATAGATAATGTGGACATGGAAGTACTTGAATAAAGTGCTTTCTTTTATCTAAACAGAAATATATGGCCTTAAATGGCTCTTTTTAAATCGCGCGCCCTGGTTAAGGTCGCGTTCCTGTATATTTTTCAGGATACATAATATAATATTACACAATCTATTTTTTGGGGAATTGTGAAGACTAGAAGGAGTGAAGTATTTTGGCTACAGAAAAAGTTTTTCCTATGACACAGGCAGGAAAAGAAAAGCTGGAACAAGAATTGGAACAATTGAAGACGGTAAAACGTAAAGAAGTTGTTGAGAGAATCAAGATCGCGCGCAGCTTTGGCGACCTTTCAGAGAACTCTGAGTATGATTCAGCAAAAGAAGAGCAAGCATTTGTTGAAGGCCGTATCACGACTCTTGAAAATATGATCCGCAATGCGAAGATTATCCAGGAAGACGAATTGAGCACAGATGCAGTCAGCCTTGGCCGCACAGTGACTTTTGTCGAGCTTCCTGATGGCGATGAAGAATCCTATTCAATCGTAGGAAGCGCTGAAGCTGATCCGTTTGAAGGCAAAATTTCAAACGACTCTCCGATTGCCAAGAGCTTGATGGGCAAGAAAGTTGGAGATGAAGTCACTGTCCAGACTCCTGGCGGTGAAATGAACGTTCGCATCACGACAATTAAGTAAGTACCGTATGTTTGAAATATCTGCACCTCGTCAACACTTTTGACGAGGTGTTTTATGCGCAAAAAAAGAATGATAGCCTGGATTTCCATTTGTATAGCTGCCTTTGGTCTGCTGATGTTCCGTCTGGCACAGCTGCAGCTATTTGATACAGAGTCCTTTTCCAAGCATGAAATAAATTTAATAGAAGCAAGCGTTAAGCAAAGATCGCAGGAAATGGTCGTTGACAATGGCAGGGGGAACTTTCTTGACAGGTCAGGAGCCCCCCTGTCCTATGAAACTTCGTCTGTGCTTGTCCTGTTTCCATTTTTAAAGAAAATGGACTGGGAAGCTGACAAGGTCGCAAGAACTATCGGTGTATCTGGATACGCTTTGAAGAACGCAGTGGAAAAGTCCAAGGAACCATTTGCTTTTGGTGACCCGAATCCAATGATTTTGACGAAGAATCAAATGGACATTATTAACGAGATGGAAATCCCCGGGGTATTTGCTGTCGAGCGAAAGTATCCATTGGCGAAAATGCCGCTGCTCAGCTTCTGGGTATTATAGGTGAGAATGAATCGCTTCTGAAATCAAGGTATGGGGAGAAAGAATTACTGCCAAGGACCTTGATCGGTATCTCAGGGCTGGAAAAAAGCTTTGACGAATTCCTAATTGCTGAAGGGAAATCAAAGCTGGTTTATCATGTCGACGGGGCAGGGGCACCACTATTCGGGATCAATGTAAAATACATAGACCCTGCTAATCCATTTTATCCAATCAACCTGCAGACATCGATAGACAAAGAATTGCAGATACTCCTTGAGGAAAAAGTTGACGAGCATAACATCAACAGAGGCGGCGTCGTGCTGCTGGATATTGAAACGAACAGCATACTGGCAATGGTTTCAAGGCCAGACATCAACCGTGTAAACCCTTATAATGGAGAGGGAACAGAAAATATGATGGTCAAGCAGAAAATACCTGGTTCTGTTTTTAAAACGGTTGTTGCAGCAGCAGCAATTGATCATGGGCTCGATGATCCAGCCAGGAAGTTCGATTGCAGCAAGACGATCAGCGGGGAACCAGATTTGAAATATGACTATGGGTTGCTCAATTTCACTGATAGCTTTGCAGTGAGCTGCAACAGGACTTTTGGGGAGCTAGCCAGGGAACTGCAAGAAAAGGACCCCAATATGCTCGAAAAATACGCGGAGATGCTTTCCATCACAGGCGGTGCAGGATGGAAGGGTCACATTTTCCATCTAGAAGATTTCAAACAGCTACAAGATGAAGAAGATGGGCGGGTATTTTTATCAGATGAGGCGAGGAAAGATCGAAACTTTGCGGCGCTATCAGGTATTGGCCAGCATGAAGTGAGGGTATCTCCTCTAGCCGTGGCGAACATGATGGCGACAATCGCAAGAGGGGGAGAAAAAGACATGGTCAGGGCCGTTTTCTCCATCCAGTATCAAAATGGTGCCAAAATGACTGAATTCCCCAAACAGAAGCTAGAAGGGGAGGGAATTTCACCATTTACAGCTATGAAGCTACAAAAGCTTTTACGAGAGGTCGTTCTGAATGAAGAAGGTACCGGCAGATGGTTCAGGGACTTGCCATATGCGGTTGCAGGAAAATCGGGAACTGCCGAGACTGGAATATACAAAGAAGACAAGCAGTTGCACAATAAATGGTTCGCTGGATATTTTCCCTATGAAAAACCAAAGTATGCACTTGTGACTGTCAACTTAGGGGTTCTGGAGAATGAAGGCGGGGTGAATCCTCTTTTTGCGGATATAGTGAAAGAGGTGTACGCTTTTAACCATGCTGATGGTCCTGAAAACAACTAAACCATTATTAGATGAATATAAAATCCTTCAAGTTTGACCCAAGTCATGATAGAATGTTGACAACCTTATAAGGGAGGGAAAGATCTTGAAGCACGATTATGACAACCTAAATGAGGGGACACGTTCAAGAATAAGATCCAAGCGCAGAAAAACGAACATTATTTTAAATAGCTTGATTGTTGTCGTTATTTTGTTGATTGGAATTGTTTCTTTTAACATTTTTTTCAGCAATGATGAAGGGGCAGCCGGACAGAACGATGTCGTGGCGGAAAAAGATGCCGCAGCCCCTTCAGGAAACAAAGATGACAGCAAAGATACTGACAAAAAGAATGACATTAAAGATTCTGATGAAAAAGACGATAGTGCAGCAGAAGATACCGAGTCAGAAGAAGCAGATGAGGAATCTGCAGATGATGAGGAATTGGCTGAACCAATCGTGACAGAAGGCGGCAGTGATGCCAATGTCAAACAGACGATTGAAAATCCCGAATGGAAGCCGGTTGGCACAACCCAATCTGGAGAACATAATACCGTTTTCGACCAAAATGCGGTTGATTGGCAGGAAATGATTCTTGCATATTCATATGCCACAGGAATTGATAAGAATAATATGACGGTATGGTTTAATGGAAATGGCGGTGCGCCTAATACCGCGGTAGGAACCATCTCTGAGAAGGGCAGTGACCAGACATTCAGAGTTTGGATACAGTGGGTGGACGGCCAGGGCTGGAAGCCAGTTAAAGTAGAAGAATTGATTGAAAATGATAAGAGATAATGTGATTTTTTAGAGGGGCTCATGAAGATGGCCCCTTTATTTTATTACCTTAAAGTGTACAACAGCTGAATAGAACAGCCTTCCTTTGTCATCTAAATGCATTTGATGTGATACATGATGGACAGTCAGCATGATCGCCTTATTGATTTCAATCTGTTTATTGATTTTTTGTTCCAATGTTTTCAAATCGATAGCTTCAAAAAATTCAACCTTATCTTCAATTAAATCGAATTGGAAATTCATTAATTTAGCTCCCTTCATGCAGTTTTGTTAAAATAGATCTCTATTGTGCTTTACAAATAAAAATAGCAAATTCTCTATAAAAATAAAACATTTTTTGATAAATTAAAACGATAGGCATATTTCAACGTTTTACACCGAATTCTAGTTAGTACAAATATGCTCAAGTGTTTTTACATAGGAGAGATTAATATGGCAAGAAAGTTATTATATAACGGCACCATCGTTACGAGTAACACAAATAATGAAGTAATCGAAAATGGCGCTATTGGCATTGAAGATGAAACAATCATTTATGTGGGAGCAACACCTGAAGATTTTGCTTCTTATGATGAAAAAGTAGACTTAAAAGGCAATATTCTTCTCCCAGGCCTCGTCAATACGCATGGACACACACCAATGTCTTTGCTGAGAGGGTATGCGGATGATTTGCATTTGCAAACATGGCTGGAGGAAAAGATTTGGCCGCTTGAAGCAAAATACACACCTGAGCATGCAAAATGGGGAGCCAAGCTTTCTATTCTTGAAATGATCCGTACGGGTACAACGACTTTTGTTGATATGTATGACAATATGGATGAGATCGCAAAGGCGGTTGAGGAAGCAGGAATACGTGGAGTACTGTGCCGCGGTGTGATTGGCTTTGGTTCAGATGAACTTCGCCAGAGCAAGCTTAAGGAAGCGGCGGACTTTGCAAAAAGCTGGAATAATGGCGCAGGCGGCCGTATTACGACTATGCTGTCACCACATTCTCCTTATACTTGCTCACCAGAGTATATCTCACAAATCATTGATAAATCAGTCGAACTGAAAGTACCACTGCATACACATATGTCTGAAACGAAATTTGAAGTAGAGAAGAATATCGAGGAATTTGGTGCATCACCAGTAGTTCACCTGGACAACCTTGGTTTCTTTGACCGTCCATCATTGGTGGCACATGCTGTCCATGTGAGCGACGAGGATATTGAAATCCTTGCAAAAAAAGATGTGAAAGTATCTCATAATGTGATCAGCAACCTCAAATTGGGCAGCGGAATCGCTCCGATTGGCAAAATGCTCGAAAAGGGAGTTACAATCAGCCTTGGTACAGATAGCGTCGCTTCAAACAATAACCTGGATTTATTTGAAGAACTGAAAGCTGCGGCGACAATCCATAAAGGAGTAGCCAGGGACGCAACTGTAATAACTGCACAGCAAGCCTTAAGAATGGCGACCATCCAGGGAGCAGAATCACTTTGGCTCGAGAGACGGATTGGATCGCTTGAAGTTGGCAAAGACGCAGATTTTATTGTCGTGAACACCAATCAGTCATTCTTTTACCCTAAGCATGATCCAGTATCCCATCTTGTTTATTCCGGATCTGGACGGGATGTCAAGGATGTCTATGTCCAGGGAAAACAAATACTAGATAATGGTCAGTTCAAAACGATCGATGAAGAAAAAGTACTTTACGAAGCTAACAGAATGTCAAAACTCCTTTCGTGATTTTTTTATATGGTTTTTACGAAAAAGCCTTGAAGGACAATCCATGGAAATCAAATATTCAATAAGAATATCGGAGGTCAGATTGATGAGCAGAATTGGTATTATAGGCGCAATGGATGAAGAAATTCAGCATATCCTCGACGCAATGAAAGACTATGAAGAAAAAAAGAAAGCAGGCATCACCTTTTATGTCGGCACTTTCAACGAGTATGAGGTTGTGCTTTGTAAGTCAGGGGTAGGGAAGGTTAACGCAAGCGTATGTACCCAAATTTTGATTGATGAATTTGCTGCATCCAATATTGTATTTACGGGTGTCGCGGGTGCGGTTAACCCTGATCTGAAAATAGGTGATATCGTCGTTTCAACTGATTGTGTGCAGCACGATATGGACGTACGAGCATTAGGCTTCAAGCTAGGGGAAATCCCTTATACAGAAGTATCTGTATTTAAAGCGGATGAGCGACTAGTGGGATTGGCGATTAAGGCGAGCAAAGAAATTGTAGATGACAAGAAAATCGTCAGCGGCAGGATTTTATCTGGCGACCAATTCATCGCCGATCGAGAAAAAGTGAAATTCCTTCATGAAGAGCTTAATGGTTATTGTACAGAAATGGAAGGGGCAGCCGTTGGACAGGTATGCAGCATGAACAGCATTCCATTCGTGATCATCAGGTCAATGTCGGACCAGGCAGATGGATCCGCAGACGTGAACTTCCTGGAATTCACGAAACTCGCCTCCAAGAACTCCTTTGAAATCGTCAATGAGATGGTCAAGAACTGGAACTTGAATTAATTTATTTTAAATAGCTTTCATGTTTACGATAGGATTGCGTTTTATAAACCAAAAATTAATTTAGCGTGAAATCACTTCCAGTGGCTTTCGCGCTTTTTTTATGTTCTAAGCAGACGCCGGTTTTGGCAAAAGGGGGGTGGATGTTGTTGCAAATATCCAAAGCAGTGGCAGGTTCGGCCAAAATGGAGGAGGAAGCCGCTTGAAATGTCCGAAGTATTGGCAGGTTCGGCCAAAATGGAGGAGGAAGCCGCTTGAAATGTCCGAAGTAGTGGCAGGTTCGGCCAAAATAGAGGAGGAAGTTGCAGCAAATGGCCGAAGTAGCACCA
>NZ_BAUW01000078.1 GCF_000517385.1 Mesobacillus boroniphilus JCM 21738
TTCTGGCCCATTTTTCGTTACTCTAAATTAATTGATTAATTGTAAGCTGCTTGAAAAACCAAATAAGTGAGCATGAAGATTACAGCGGCAGATATTTCAATAATATCTTATTTGTACTAGAAATGTATTTTGTTTTTCACTCATGCTAACTTCCATAATTTTGTATTCTCAAATAATAACTAATTTTAATAAGTTGAATGCAAAATAATTCTAAACAAGAGACTATGGGATTTATAAACTGACTATTTTTTATAAATAGACAGCATTGGAGAAATAAAGGGATTTAGGGGCATGGGACGTAAATAAATATTTATGGACCGAGGCATAAGGTAATCATTCTGAGCTTGCTTAAAGCAATTATACATGGCTTTACCGCCTGTTGAGTTTGCAGAGTGTATAGTGATTCGATTGGCAAATAGCTGTTTCTCGACCATTATTTTTACAAGCATCATCCCATTCCTGGTATAGCTTGCAAGGTCATGGTCTAACGACAAGTGGTCGATTTCATAGTTTTTCAAGAGAATGAGACATTCATCTATAGTTTCTGCCAAAACATAACCATCAGGCGCCTGGCGGTAGTCATCTAGGAAAACACTGATTTCATTCATTTCTAGCTCTCCTTCCCAAAAGGGGGTGACTAAGAAAAGTCGAATAGCCCTAGATATTTATCATTCTCTCAAGCCTAACACACTTTTTGATAAAAAGGGCCTAATACTACTTGGGAAATTCTTCTATAAAGCACTAAAAAATTTATTAATTCTTCTTATTGCATTGTACACTGCCTTTAAGAATGCGTAAGCAAGTACAGTTCAGTAAAGCAACAAAATTTCGAGAACAGTCTACAAAATGCCGGGAATTAATTGGTTTTGACTCACTTACAAACATAGGAAGAATGGAGAACCCCCTGAAAAACGGGGGTTCATTTGTGTTCATTTGGGTTCATTTAGTGGTTTTTAACACCTTGGCAAGAATACCGGGATGAGCAAGACTGATTGGATGCGATTTTAAATGTAGCACCTGGATGAATCGCTTGTAAACATGTTCGTTATGAGAGCAAGCCGCGACGACTTTTTTTACATACCATTGCAAAATGGGAAGGCCTATTGGTTTTCTTCCGCTCGTTGTTCGGAATCGAAAGTCTTCTGTTAAAGCGATCAGCCAGGGAATATCCAGAATCCTGCTAACTTTTTTATGATAGCTTTTTGTTAGTTGCTTCTTGTTTAACCCACGCATTAATAGCTCTCTTAAAACCTTGGCTTCCATAGCAGCGAGGCTCATTCCCTGTGCAAAAACAGGGTCAACCCGGCAAAAAGCGTCGCCAATTACCAACAAACCGGATGGGGAATTTCTTATTTTTTCAAAGTGATAACGGCGAAGGGCAGGAAACCGGTATACTTGTACATCCTCAGAGAGTGGTAATTCATTTTTAATCACTTCATAAAATTCAGGTTGTTCAAGTGTCTCTGCATATTCCATGAAACTATCTATATTTTTAGGTGCTTCTTTCGTAGCATAGCCAATGAGGGTGACCAGCGTACGATTTTCTTCGATAGGGGAAATCATGCCGCCACGTTCGAATTCTGGTGGATTAGGATAGGCGAGAAGACTGTGCCAATCGATAGTTGCATGCGAAAGTTTCTTAAAGACCATGCTGGCATAAAATAAATCCACCTTTATTTCTGTTTTGGCTGGAACTTTGTAGCCTGAGTCCATTAGCCATTGGTTATGAAGCGCGGCAGCACCTGATGCATCGATTACTAAATCCGCTAAAAGCTCCATTATTGTTCCGTTTTTATCCTCGATGACAATGAAGTTCACTTCATCGGTTTTAAATTTAAGATTCTGCACCTTGCTATCGAATCGAAAATTGATATTCGGTATTTTCTCCAGTCTTTGCTGGATCTGCCATTCAAGTAGAGGTCGGCTTTGCTGGCTGATAAACACGTTTGAATCAAATCGGATCTTTTGTGTTCCATGGTGTGACCATAAGAGATCTCGCGCGAAGTCCGTTTTACTGGCTCCATTTCGAGATAATTCCTGAAAGATTCCCGGGAAAAGTTCCTCTATAATCTCTTCTCCGCTTTTCAGCAGTACATGTCCTTGATTACCTTGTGGAACTCCTTTCCTATTAGTAACTTGATCATTTTTCTTATCTTTTTCTATTAATATTACTTCTTTGAAAAACTCAGACAGTACACGTGCAGCCAGCTTGCCCGCAATACCGCCACCTACTACCACAGCTCTATTTCTGTTCGTATTTTTCAAAAACATCCTTAGCCCCTATTCTCCTCATAATAATAGATATGTTGAATTATCTGCCTTTAAGTTAAAATAAACCTATGTATGCCAAAAGCATGACACGGTAATTTTACCTAATGAGGTGTGGAAATGAAAGAGTTACAAGCATATACGAAGGATTTTCAAAGAGAAATGGGCTGGGAAATCAATTCTGATAACTATACCAAGAGCAGGGAATCGCTCTTGAACAATTATTTACTGCTGACTACGGAAGTAGCAGAAGTGGCGGAAGAATTAAGGAATGCCTTTAACCTTACGCAAAGCAAGGTACAAGAGGGGATGGATGAAGATGAGGCGTTCCTACTCGCCAAAGAAAGCACCAAACAGGATATAGGCAAAGAATTGGCTGATTGCCTTGCATATCTATTGAAGTTCTATAATTATTTTGATATAGATTTGGAAGATAGCTTTTATGAAAAAATGTTAGAAGTAAGGGCTAGGAAAAACAAAGATCTTTAATCAAGGCTAATCTCGTGACTTTGCTGCTAAATCGATGATTTTTAATGAGAGCTTAATGAATGGAGTTTAATTTTATGAACGAGCTACAAATGGAAAAAGTGCTGAATATCAATACAACTGGTGAGCAAAGAGGGTTCATGACTTCATTGCATTACCATCGGTATGAACCCACTCCATATAGTGCGCTTGAGTTATTTTTCAAAGAATACAATTTAACCAGTCATGATCATGTAGTCGACTTTGGATGTGGAAAAGGTCGTTTGAATTTCTACCTGAACCATCACTTCAACACAAATGTCGTAGGAGTTGAAATGAATGAAGCATTCTATATGGAAGCTCTCGAAAATAAACAAAGTTACTTAAAGAACTATCGAAACCGAGCAGATAGAATTAATTTTTATTGCGTTCTGGCAGAAGAATATGAAATCTCACCAGATGAAAACAAATTTTATTTCTTTAATCCTTTTGCAGTTCAAATTTTGACCAATGTCGTAAAAAACATCATGATCTCTTTTGAAAAAAATCAAAGGGAAATCGATCTGATTCTATATTATCCATCTGAAGACTATATATTTTATTTGGAGAAGCTGACACCGTTTGAGCTGGTATATGAAATGAACCTGCCTGAAAACAATCCAAATGAGAGGTTTTTAGTGTATAGATTGGAACCGTTTGAGCAGAAGGAATAGAAGGGGGTGAAAGTGGAAATATATAATGGTGCTTGCTAGAGGTTGAACATTTAATTGATTTGGTTAAAATATATGCCCCAGCATATGCAGGGGCGGAATCTGTTTACTTTAGACTCTGTGGATGGTTATCATCGGCCAGTTGTGCTGCCTTTGCATTGAGTTCCACCTGTTCCGGTGTCTTGCAGCCAGGAATTACAGCAGTGACTGCTGGGTGTCTCAAAACCCAGGCTAATGCCCACGTTGCCATTGGAACACCTTCGGGAACTTCGCTTTTGTGTATTTCCTCCACCTGTTTGAGCAGAATCGCTGTTTCTTCGCTGTCATGTTTGGAGCGAACATCGTCAGAGCTGAAGGTCGCACCTGGTTTATATTTACCGCTTAAATACCCACTTGCCAGCGGAACTCGTGCAAGTACTCCCAAGTTCTGGTTCTCGCTAGAAGGGAAGATGTTCTCTTCAGGCTTACGGTCAAGTCGGTTGTAGACAACCTGGATGGCACTTGCGTTCACGTCTGAAGCGTGGTCAGTTTGGTAACTATCTTCATTTGAACGCAGTGAGATTCCCAGGTTGCGGATTTTTCCTTTTTCAACTTGTTTATCGAGCATTGTCCATAGTTCGTCGTTGTTGAATTCCTCATCTGTACATGAATGTGCCTGATATAAATCTATGTAATCAGTTCTTAGCGCCTTCAGAGAAGCATCCAGCTGCTTTAGTACTTCAGTTGCACTCCAATGACGTGTCCTTTCAAAGTTACCATGAAAATGATGACCGAATTTAGTTGCCACAATCCAGTCCTCGCGGTTGCTCCGGCTCAGATAATCTCCAATAAGGTTTTCAGATAAGTGATCACCATAGCATTCGGCTGTATCGAGGAAGTTGATTCCTTTTTCTTTTGCTTTATCCAGGATGGCATCGACTTCATGCTGTCCGAAATTCTTTCCCCATTCACCGCCATACTGCCAGGTTCCGATTCCAATTACAGAAATATCAAGGTTTGTTCTGCCTAAGCGTCTGTACTTCACTCCATCACCCCTAAAATAATTTACGTTAATCTTATCATTAGAACGTTTTAAACAAAAATATGTTGCACAAATACATCCATTGTATACACCAAGAAAGGAATTCGGATTTTTTTAAAGGAATTTAAACAACAATCGAAGAAAGTATTATAGATAAAGGATTGACAAGGGGGAAACGCAATGGAAGAAAAAGTATTGAAAGCCATTCAGGATGAATACCCTGAGGACTTCTCGTGGTGCTATGGATGCGGGAGGATGAATGAGCACGGGCATCATTTCCGGACAGGCTGGGATGGGGATAGGACAATATCAATCTACAATCCCAAAAAAGAACATATGGCACTGCCTGGTTTCGTCTATGGCGGCGTCATTGGCTCTTTTGTGGATTGCCATGGCACCGGTTCGGCTGCACTCTACCTTCATCGAAAAAATGGATATGAACCAGGAGACGGGGCAGAACCGCCAAGATTTGTAACAGCATCCTTACATGTCGATTTTATGAAGCCGACTCCTCAAGGAACCGCATTAAAAGCAATAGGGACTGTACATGAGATCCATCCCAAAAAATATCGAGTTGAAACAGAAGTGTATGCCGGGGAAACACTGTGTGCTAAAGGAGAAGTTATCGCTGTTGTGATGCCAGATACATTTACAGCAAAATAATAGTCTTAAAAAAAGACCCTGATATCAGTCAGGGTCTTGATCTTTTACTTAACAGGTTCAAGCATTGTGGTAGGCAGATATCCTTCCTCACCGGAATCCTTCATCTTTACCTTGGTTCGTCTAATCTCTCTTTCTAAAATTTCTGCTTCACTGCCTTGCTTGATTTCTTTAACTTTATTATCCTGTACGATCTTATCTACACCTTCTACATCATTAATTTCAATCAATTGATAGAGCTCATCATATGCTTCCGGTGTAAGTGCGAGGTAGGCATCTTTTTGTACAGTAGCCTGATCGCCTGACTGGAGAGTGTTGTCTTTAACTTCTTGTTCACTTTCTTTATACGTATCTTTCATGTTCTGGATGATTCCCGGAGCCTCTTCTTTCACTTTATCCGCTACTTCTTTTGATTTTTCCTCCGTCGCTTGGGCTGCATTCTTTGTTTCCTCTTCTAACTCTTTCACGCCTTGCTCGGCCTCATCGCTGTTGCAGCCAGTGATGAGCAAAACTGCCAATCCTGCAGGTATAAACAATTTATTTAATGAAAATGACATAAGTATATCCTCCTGATTCAACTGCTTTTATACTGTAGGATACCACTGAAGTTGTCTTATAAAACATTCGCAATATTGTCGACAAATTTTGTGTTTTAACAAATAATAATCTTATGAATAGTTAATGGAGGATTTTGCACATGAACATGTATGTTAGATTATCAGCTTTTGAAACAGCGCAAAAGTTTGTGAAGGAGCGCTTCACGGACTGTGACGCGGCACTGCTGGCAGGGAGTGTAACCAGAGGAGAAGCAACCGTTACATCTGATTTGGATATTGTGATATTCGATAAGGATATCCCCTCAGCGTACAGAGAGTCATTAATTGCTTATGGATGGCCGATTGAGATTTTCGTCCATAATTTACAATCTTATAAGCTTTTCTTTGAAAGTGATGTAAAAAGAGCGAGACCAAGCTTGCCGAGAATGGTTGCAGAAGGAATGGTTATTAGGAAAAGCGATTTCTTGCCGGAATTAATCGGTGAAGCTAAAAGGATAATCGAGCTAGGACCAGAGCTGTGGACCAAGAAAGAGATCGAGTTTAAACGATATTTCATTACCGATACGCTTGATGATTTCATTGGATCGAACAACGAGGCTGAAGAAATTTTCATTGCCGGGACGCTGGCAGAACAACTGCAGGAATTTGTGTTAAGGACAAACAAACGGTGGGTCGGTAAATCAAAATGGATAGTGAGGGAATTAAATCATTATGACCCTGTTTTCTCTGGTAAATTTGTAGAAGCATTTTCACAGTATTACAGAACAGGTAACAAAAAGATGGTCGTAGAAATTGCCGACCTGATTTTAAAACCCTATGGGGGAAGATTATTTGACGGCTTTTCTGTAAAGTAGACAAAAGCAGCCAGATTAGGGGCTGCTTTTGTTACGATAAACGGGGATTTGCTCTCGCCAAGGTCACATTAAGCTCAAAAATGTGACAGAAAGCAAGAGTTTTCCATCCATATGAATTCATGCTTTGAAAGAAAATAGTAGCAAAATAGCAGATATTCCCTGGATACACAGACTGAAAAGGGCGAAGAAGATCATCATTTCCTGTTCGGAAGCAATGGTACCAGGAAGACCACAAATAGCTGGGTTTAATACCACCACTCCCAGCATCGTTCCCATAATTGTGCTTATTCCCCCGTTATAAATCCCTGCAATCAATGATTGCGCATTCAACATTGAGCCATATAAAAAACCGATTTTGATACCCAGTAAAATGTTAAGCACACCAACAATTTCGAAATGGTCAGGGAAGAGCAGTATGAGATTTAGTGAAGCAACTAGTCCCAGTGTGCTGCTTGCAAAATAGGAAGCTGTATATGCGAACCTGTCACTAAACAGCAGCCTCGATTTACGAAGTACATAATAGAGCCAGGCTCCAATTAAAAAATTGATGACAGTTATGGAGATTAATAAAATTTGCATAAGACATGCCCTCCAGATTACTGAATCAAGTTTTGTAGGCCGAAGAAGCCGCAATGCAAAAAGAGCTGAGGATGAAAATCTCGATCATGATTAAGAACATAACCCTTCATACGCGGCAGCCCCAACCATAGGCGCATGATTCCCATCATTATCCCGGTTATATAACCAGACAATAAAGTTTGATAGTCAAAGAGATTGCCAAACAAGATTCCTGAAATACCACCTATGATCACAGAAAACAAGGTCGCTTCCAAAAAGTAAAAAGGATACAAGTTGATAAAAATAATCCCTGTCCCGAGAGCAACCCCCAGCAGCCACCATGGTTATGTTCATTCCTAAATGAAAACCGATTTGTTTTCTTCGATTGTATAGAAAGATATATAGAACGTATGCGGAAAAGGAATTAATTGGGTAAAAAACCACAATCCATTCCGGCATGACACATCACCTCTCCTGTTCAATGTATTCATAACTGCAGATGAGGTGTTTGAATTTTTTGCCCATTACTTTGACGTTTATGATATTTGCCTCATATGATAATGGGAAAATTCGTTCATTTATAAGCGAGTTTTAACTTTTTAGACTTAGATTAGTGTCTAGCTCCAGCGCCTAGCCCCTCGAGTCGCTTCGGTCCGTCCAATGAAGTCAAAGAACGACTTCACCGGTCGGCCCTCCAGCGCTGGTCGGGGCTGACCAAGGCGCTTGCGCTTTTCTTAGAAAGGGGGCAATTCGTTGAGAACAGGTATGCGTCATTCGGATTATCTGAAAAATCTGTTAGAGGACAGAAGGAATGAAGTCAGGCAAATTGATCCTATTCATGAAGTCGGAAATCAAATCACTTCTCCACCAAGTGCTACACCACTAGAAGAGAATAAAATCATAGCCGAATACCTGGAACAAAGAAACCTTCACACACTGGCGAATGCTGTTCCTGAATTTAAAAAGACTTTGATTTTAAAGAAATTCTTTAAGATGAAACGGAATCAAGAAGTAGTAGTCTATATTGATCATCAAGGTACTGCTAAGGAAACCTCAGGGAAGGTCAATGCCATTGGAAGGGATTTTGTCATACTGACGAATTTAAAGGATCGGATATGGATCCCGTACAAAACAGTTTTATCAGCGAATTCTCCAGCTGGAGTGCCGACATATGAAAATGCTCATCAGAATTTCATCTATGATAATGACTTAAAACGAAAACTAACTACGAATTTTGGTGAAACAGTAGCCAAAAGGGATGTATTAATACATCAATTTTTTGAAGAATCCCTTAGGGGAAACCTTGAGAGATGGAAAGGAGTATGGGTCAAAGCTGTTACTCCTGAAGAAACAGTCTGGGGCAAAATCATCTCGGTGACTGAAGAAGGTGTTTTATTACAATCTGTTAGCTCAAGTAGACAAATTGCCTTCAATGATTTATCACATCTTATTTCTGCCCGTCTTTTTAACCGGGTACTTTTAATGGGGAAGAATATGTTAACGACACTATTCCGATAGGTACCTTATTTCCTAAGAGTTCTGATTTCCGAGAAAGGGTGAAATACATGCATGACTTTCAATTAAAATCGTTATCGCCTGTTTCAAATGCCATTAAAGCCAATGACCCTTTATTTGATTTTTTTTACAAGCATATGGGAAAGCAGATTCTGATTATTACGGAATCATCACAACTAAATATATTGGGGCAAACATTCAGGCCGATTTTTTGCGGAAAGATAGCTGAAGTTGAACCTGGCCATTTAACACTCACACCCGTAAAAATCAAAATTTTGAATGCACCGTTTCATAAATTCCCAATTCCAATATCCATTCCTTTTGAAAAAATTGCCCATTTTACAACTGATGTCGATTGTTCTATGAGAATACCGTTAATTTAAACATAAAGGTAAGGAGGCGTAATTTCTTATGTCCGTAGATTATTCAAAAATGACAGATGTAAATCAAATCCATGACTCAGCCATTTTGGAGCACTTCAGAAATGGAGTTGGCCACAAAACGCTGGTAATTTCTCCATCCTATCCGTATATGTTCGTTGGCATAATCAAGGAATTGATTGGTGATACGGTAAAGATTGATGTAGAGACAACTCACTTTGCTCAATTAGAAAACCGCGAATGGTACATTCACATTCATAATATTGAAGTTTTCTATATTGAAAGGCCAGGTGCGCCTAAAATACCAAAGCTTGAGGACTATTAGAGATACCTAAGAAGGGGGGAAATACATGTTACGAAAATATCATGTTGTCGGAATTTCAACGAGAATAGTAGTTAATACATTCGGCGATCACAATCCTAATGGAAGAATATATGTCTTGAAGGAAAATGAGTCAAAGCTTAAAGATCTTGTTCGAAAGAACCCTTACAAGCCAATTGATTTAGTTCAACCGTTAGCTATTCGCGCCAACGAAGGGGATATAGTTGAAATACTTTTTGAAAACCAGCTTCCTTTTTCAGCAGGAATGCACTTCCAGGAAGCGGATTATAATGTTCTGACATCCGATGGAGCGGATGCAGGTTATAACCTAGATACAACGGTAGAACCAGGAGGGGAGATTGTTTACCGGCTTAATGCTAGTCAGGAAGGAATCTACTTCTTCACAGACCTGGGCAATGTTTCAAGCACCGAACAAGGGTCAAGTGTCCAGGGATTATTCGGGGCGCTGCTTGTCCAAAAAAGGGGCTCTAACTGGACTGATCCTGTTACGGGCGGTCCAATCAATAGTGGTGTGTATGCTGATATACATCATCCTTTTCTGCCATCATTCAGAGAGTACGCCTGGTTCTTCAATGATGAAATGGAAATTAAGGATCTAACGGGGAATCGACCATTCAACCCAATGACGAACCAGGAATCTGAATCCTTCCATGGAGTGAATCTTCGCTATGAACCTATGACAAACCGTAAAAGACTGATGGAGGCAGGAGTCGTATGTCCGGATTGTGATTCAGAAGAAGTCCATCATGACTCATGGGTTTTTGGTGATCCGGCCACTCCGATATTAAGGGGGTATGTAGGGGATCCGGCAGTAATCAGGCTGATCCATGGTGGCGTAAAGGAAACTCATGTATTTCACTACCATGTCCATCAATGGCTGGGAGATTCCAGCAATAGTAATGCAGAAGTAATCGATGCCCAATCCATTAGCCCTCAAACCCACTATTCGATTCAGCCGCTTTATGGACTCGGAAGCCTGCATGGTGCCATTGGTGACTCCATCATCCACTGCCATCTGTATCCACACTTCGGCATAGGCATGTGGGGTATTAACAGAGTTTTTAATACTCTCCAGGATGGAAGCCAGTGTTATCCGAATGGTGTTCGAATTGAAGCTCTAATGCCTTTGCCAGACCGTCCGGCACCGCCAAAGCCAACACGTGAGAAACCTGGATTTCCTAATTTCATACCAGGAAAAGTCGGTTACAAAGCACCGAGGCCGCCACTGGGGATTGTAGGAGGCCGGGAAATGACTGAACTGGAAAGGAATGCAGCAATTCCAAACCCTCGCCCGGGAGCAGTTTTTGTTGACCCTTGCCTGGACCAGGACCCAGTGGTAGTCGAATTCAATGTATCGGCTATTGAGATGCCTGTAGTCTATAATAAACAGGGCTGGCATGATCCGAAAGCAAGATTCTATGTAATGGACGAAGACCTCGATGATATCCTTTCAGGAAAAAAAGAGCCTGAGCCGCTAGTCTTCCATGTTCCTGCTGGTACATGTATAAGGATGAATTATACAAATCGCATGCCGCATATTCTCGATGGTGATGCATTCCAGCTGGTGACAAGGACGTATGAAAATGGTTTTCACATTCACTTTGTAAAATTTGATGTCCTTGCCTGCGATGGAGGAAATGTAGGATGGAATTACGATAGTGGGGTTCTGCCTGGCCAGACCATCCGATATGAGTGGTATGCGGAAACCGAATTAAAAGCGTTTTTCTTCCATGACCATCTATTTGCTAACTCGCACCAGCAGCATGGCGTTTTCGGAGCAGGCGTCATTCAGCCGCGTTTCTCCAGATTTCTTGATTCTAGAACAGGTGATGAAGTGGATCATGGAACACAGATTTCAGTAGAACACCCGTTAATCCCCGATTATCGTGACCAGACACTTTTCGTCCATGATTTTGCCCTTTTGTTCGATAAAAACGGCCGGCCAATCCAGCCGCCAAGGTATCCTGGTTCCGAGGATGACCCAGGTGTTTTTGGTGTAAATTATAAATGTGAACCTTTGAAGTTCAGGCTTGGAGAAGCTTGTGATCCCGCTTATTCCTTCAGTTCCTGGGTACATGGAGATCCTGTAACTCCGATTCTAAGGGCCTATGAAGGAGATCCAATCAGGATCAGGCTCTTGCAGGGAGCGCATGAGGAATCGCACAGTTTCAATATCCATGGTTTAAGATGGAAAGAAGAACGTCCGGATCTGGGTTCATCCATGAAAGCACAGCAGCATATCGGAATTTCTGAATCGTTTACTTTTGAGACTGAGATACCTGCCTCAGGTGATTATCTTTGGGCCTTTGAGGATGAAGAAGATGTTTGGCTTGGCACATGGGGGTTAATCCGGGCGTATAGCTCAAAAATGGATGATTTAATCGTATTGGCTGACCGAGAAGCGCTGCCGGAAGGGTCCGCTGAAAATCCTAAGCCAACAGGCAAACCGCCTGAAAAAGCAAATCCTCTTGCCAGTCTACCGCCAGGGGCTTATCATGCTCACCTGTCAAGAAGTTCGAGGTAGTCGCCTTCCAGACACCAATCCAATATAACTCATATGGCGATCATGACCCATTGGGAATTATTTTCGCTTTAAAAGAAGATGCGGAAGACATTTTATCAGGCAAAAAGAATCCGGTGCCTCTAATCCTAAGGCAAATGTCGGTGACCTTGTAGAGGTAACCTTGACAAGTGAGCTGAAGAAAGAGCTCTTCCCATTTCCGGATGGAATCCACCCTTATCCGCCGGTAAAAGAACAATCTTTTTATCCGCCTTCACTAAGGATATCACTCCATACTAGCCTGCTGAATTATGATGTAAAGACATCCAGTGGAGATACAGTTGGTTTCAATCCGGACCAGACTGTCGGTCCCGGTGAGACAATCACTTATAGATGGTTTGTTGATGGCCAGTTTGGAATGTGTTCTATGTGGGACATGGCCGATTTGCGAAATCACCGTTCGTTTGGAACATTTGGTGCTTTTATTGCCGAATCCAGGTTTACAACATACCTGGACCCTCACAGCCTGGAAAAAGTTAATACAGGCGAAAATGTGATCCTTCGTCACCCATTGCTACCTGCTACAAGAGAATTTGTCCTCATTTTACATGATGGTGTAAGGCTGGAGGACAAAGATGGAAAAGTGATTATTGATCCGATGGAAGGGGTTATACCAGATACAGAGGTGCTGGAAGAGGTCGATACGTATGATTATGGTTCAAGGGGATTTAACTATCGGAGTGAGAGGTTGATCAACCGTTACAATGATCACCCGGTAATGCACGAGCTGTTTTCATCAGAAATTTTCGGGGATCCTGCAACACCTTTATTCGAAGCTTATCCGGGCGAGGCAGTGGTTATACGTATTACCACTCCAGCAGAAAGGCGAAGATCTCACACTTTCCATCTTCACGGACATTATTGGAAATTCGACAGTAAAGATCTTGATTCTCGTATTCAGTCATTTATTGGCCATATGGTTACTGGCCATACTGATGACTTGCGCTTGATTGGTGGCGCAGGAGGAGTTTTCAATTTCCCTGGTGATTACTTGTACCGGTCCGGCAATATCCGTTGGGACATAGAATTGGGCATGTGGGGGATCTTCCGTGTTCACAAGGATACGAAGCAAAATCTGCCACGACTTGAGGATGTTAAAGGGGAGTGGGACGATGAAAAAAAGGCATAAAATTGAAATCCCAGTTGAGGAGTCTTCAAGCCATGAGCTGATGGAAAGCAGTTCCTCCTCAGTAAACAGCCCAGAAGATGATTTCTGTTTCCCTGATGATTGTCCTGAAAGAATCGAAACTCCTAAAATCCCTTCACCGACATCTTGTATGCCTGAAGGTCGGTTGCAGGAACTTGAAGAAAAAATCGATGGAGCCAATCGGATGCTATTGGATCTCGGCCTATCAAATGAGCAGTCTGAACTTGGCCGGAGGATTTTATTCGATGGACTGGCAGGGCAAATGGTGAAGATTAAAATAAACTGTTCAGATCAGGATGAGAGCAGTACAGAAGCTAGTGCAGCAGATCCAATTGAGGAAGTAATAAACAAGAAGACAGAGAGGAAAAAGCGTTACAAAAAGAAACGGCTTGCCAAGAAGAAGCGCAAGCATAGGTATAAAAAGAAGAAGTTAGGCAGAAATTTCCTGGAAGGATTTGTACAATTGGTGGGCAGTGACTTTGTCCAGCTACAGAAAAATAGAAAGACATTTATTATACCTTTCAATAAGATTTGTCTGGTTTTATCTAAAAAGCCGTATCACCCACCTAGAAACCAACCTCCTTTACTAGATATCGATCCATGTTTCCGGAGGGATCTTACCTTTAATTTTGGAGAAACAGTAGCTCATGACCCTGAGCTGATCCAAATCTTTTTCAGGATTAAGTTATCAATGTACCTTAAAACATTTACAGATGAAAAGGTAAAAATTTATACAAACTCTGAAATGGCAATAGGTTTATTGGAAGGACTGGAAAACGGAAACATTAATCTAGTCAGTGATAATGAGCAAGTTAAAGAAATACCTTTTACGTCGTTCTGTTACCTGAAAAAAGCTTGACTCACATTAGAAGCGCCTGAGCATTTGCTCAGGCGTTATTTCCTTCATCCATTTCAAACCAGTTGATTGTATCAAACGGAATCATCCTATATTTCTTTTTTGAATGATTTTGGCTGACCTTGTTGTTTTCGTGGATGACTAGCTCGACAAAATCTGTTCCAACAAAGGAAATACGACCATTGACTTTTTTTGCCTTGCCAGCACATTCTGTCCCAATTATAACCTTGCATCCAATATAACCTCGCAATACTGCTGCCATTTTATGCCGCAAACCACCCAGGCGGACGCTGAAATGCCTGCTGCAAAAATCTCGATCAGCGAAATTATAGCGACGGTCGAAAATAACTGGGACACAATCATCTTTATAGCTATGGCAATATCCATGATGCGAACTTGATTCCATCTCATCCAAGGTTGGGCAATCTGCTTGTGAGCCAATTGAAAAGGCTGACTCAACATCCTGGCAATGTGGATGGAGGCAGTCATGGAATTCATGAGAATTCTGTTCAAAGTAATCTCGCTTCTTGAAAAATAAGCCCCAATATCCATTTGTATCCTCCTTTTTAGTTTCTTGAAATAGGTGCCTGTATTTATCTTATTTCCGGAAAAGATTTTCGAATGAGCAAGATGCCCTGTTGGTAAACTTCAACATGTAAAGTATTCTATAATAAGGAGAAATTATATCGGTTTCGCTTTTTCCAAATATAGAAAAAATACAAGTCGTGATAGGATGGTTAATATGAATGAATTACTAAAGAAATTGCGATACAAACAGGATCCTGCCATTGTCATGAATGCCCCGGAGGAATACCGGTCTCTAATTGATGAATTAGGCAGTGAGAATGAAAAAAAGGAATTTGTGCTGTTGTTCGCGAACAACAGTGATGAAGTTAAGAGTTGGTTTCCAAGCGCCCTTTCAGTTCTGAAAGAAGATGCTATCTTCTGGATTGCCTTCCCAAAGAAAAGTTCAAAAGTCAGTTCTGACATTAACCGCGACGTATTAAACAGCCTGGTTCAGGAACTATCTGACTATAGAGCCGTCAGCAATGTGTCCTTGGATGAAAAATGGTCGGCACTTAGATTCAGGCATCAAGATCTGGTAAAATCAAAAAAGTGATGGAATAATATAAGCTTTCTTTTTATAAAATATGTGATAAAATAAGTAAGTAAAAATTACATATTCCGTTCTGACGGAAGAGGTTCTAGCTACCCTCTCAAAAAAACTAAGGGAAAACAGTACTGCTGTCTTAGTGGTACTGTTTTTTCTGTTGTAAAGGAGTTTTCTAATGAAAAACGAAAAAGCTGTTGTCGTGTTCAGTGGCGGACAGGATAGTACGACGTGCTTGTTTTGGGCCATGAAGGAATTCGGCGAAGTTGAAGCAGTCACTTTTGATTACAACCAGCGGCATCGGACAGAAATACAATGCGCAGAAGAAATCGCCAGCGAGCTTGGAATCAAGCACCATATTCTCGATATGAGTCTGCTTAACCAACTTGCTCCTAACGCACTCACTCGAAATGATATCGATGTGAAGGATGGGGAAGGCGGAGAGCTGCCTTCAACCTTTGTGCCGGGGAGGAATTTATTGTTTTTATCCTTTGCCGGAGTGCTCGCAAGTCAAGTCAAAGCAAAGCACATCGTAACAGGTGTGTGCGAAACCGACTTCAGCGGCTATCCAGATTGCCGGGACGTGTTCATAAAATCATTGAATGTAACGCTTAACCTATCCATGGACCAGAACTTTGTCATTCATACACCATTAATGTGGCTGAATAAGGCACAAACCTGGAAGCTGGCTGATGACCTGGACGCTTTTGAATTTGTCCGGTCAAGGACATTGACTTGCTATAACGGAATCATTGCAGATGGATGTGGAATTTGCCCGGCCTGCAAGCTGCGGAAAAAAGGTCTGGATGATTACCTGGAAGGAGATGTTTCTTGATGTACGAATTCAGGATCGTCGACCAGCTGCAGAAAATAGATAAAGATATTAAGAGAGAGCAACTAAAATATCATTCCAAGCGTGTGCTTGTCAGTAAGGAGTTTACCTTTGACGCCGCGCATCATCTTCACGAATATGAAGGGAAATGCAAAAACCTGCACGGCCATACTTATAAAGTCATTTTCGGCTTAAGTGGTTTTGTCGATGCCCGGGGATTAATGATTGATTTCGGAGACATCAAGGATATTTGGAAATCAGATATAGAAATATATCTTGATCACAGATATTTGAATGAAACATTGCCGCCGATGAATACAACTGCTGAAAACATGGTTGCCTGGATTTATGAAAAAATGGCTGAAGCACTGGCAAACAGACAGCATTTGTACGACGGTGCAAGGGTTGAGTTTGTGAAACTCTACGAAACTCCCACAAGCTATGCGGAAGCAAGACGGGAGTGGATGGAGATTGAGTAAGATTCCCGTGATGGAAATTTTCGGACCAACTATTCAGGGAGAGGGAATGGTCATCGGACAAAAAACAATGTTTGTTCGAACGGCAGGGTGTGACTATTCCTGTGCCTGGTGTGATTCATCCTTTACATGGGATGGTTCTGGAAAAGACTTGGTTCGGCAAATGGATGCTGATGAAATCTGGAGTGAAATGAGAGCATTGGGTGGAGATGGCTTTTCATATGTTACGATCTCAGGTGGAAATCCTGCTCTCCTGAAAAATCTATCTGGACTGGTTGAGTTACTAAAGGAAAACGAGGTCAGCGTTTGCCTGGAGACACAGGGGAGCAAATGGCAGGACTGGTTTTTGAAAATTGATGTACTGACCCTGTCTCCAAAACCGCCAAGTTCAGGTATGAAAACAAATTTTGAAGTTTTGGACCAAATTGTATACGGTCTGAAAGAGAACGGTTCTTTAAAAAACGCCAGCCTTAAAATAGTCGTTTTTGATGAGGTTGATTATGAATATGCCAAATTGGTTCATCAGCGCTATCCCGAATTACCGTTCTTTTTACAGGTAGGAAATGACGACATTGAAACAGAAGACCAGATGAACCTCATGTCATCGTTGGTAGATAAATATGAATGGCTGATTAATAAGGTTATGTGTGATGTGGAAATGAACAATGTAAGAGTTCTTCCGCAGCTTCATGTCTATGTTTGGGGAAATAAAAGAGGGGTTTAGACTAACAGGAGGTAAGATGATGAGAATCTTTTTGTACTTAATTTCAATTGTTACTGCCAATGTGATTACAGCGGCTCTTGCGCCACTTCAATTTGGTATGTTCATTGTGCCGATGGGAACATTGCTGATAGGTGCCACATTCATTTTCCGTGACCTTGTGCAGAATAAGTACGGCCGTGCGAAAACTTATATGTTCATCGGTTTGGCGCTCGTTCTCTCAGCTATTGTTTCGTATATACTTGGAGATACACTTACGATCGTCTTTGCTTCGGCATTGAGCTTTGCTGTTGCTGAAACAACAGATACTGAAATTTACACAAGACTTAAGCTTCCGATGAGCTGGAGAGTATTCTACAGCGGATTAGTTGGCGGCCTGCTGGACTCAGTAATATTTGTCGTAATCGGATTAAGTCCGCTTGGAGCAAACTTCCTTCCATGGGAAGCTGTCCCTGCAGCGATTTTAGGACAGGTAATCGTAAAAACTGCCATACAGGGAATTGGCGCCATGCTGCTTAACCCTATTCATAACATTTTCAATAATAAAGCGATGTCTAACTAGATAAAAAGGTGCCCGGTCTATTGATCGAGCACCTTTTGTTTGATTGGGATGAACTTTGCCGAAGTAATATTATCATAGTCCGCTTTGATATCTAGTTATTTAATTTTGGGAAAGGATAAGCCTGATTGTTAAGGTGGATTGAATCGTACCCTTATGCAGTGTGATCGGTCCCTATAAGGGTACAATTAGAGTGGAATCGTACCCTTATGCGGCGTGATCGGTCCCTATAAGGGTACAATTAGGGAGAAATCGTACCCTTATGCAGGGTAACCGGTTCCTATAAGGGTACAATTAGGGAGGAATCGTACCCTTATGCAGGGTAACCGGTTCCTATAAGGGTACAATTAGGGAGGAATCGTACCCTTATGCAGGGT
>NZ_BAUW01000077.1 GCF_000517385.1 Mesobacillus boroniphilus JCM 21738
GAAGCTTGCCGCACAAAACCTGTCACGATTCCAGCTTTATTTTGACAGCTATAGAGCGTTGTGCATGAAAGCTGTCTCGATTTTGGCCTTATTTTGACAGCTTCGGTGGCATTCTGTGAAAGCTGTCACGATTCCGGATATCTTCTTCCTAAAGAGCAGACTATATCTTGCCCGAAAATAAAGGTAATTCCCTCCAGTTGTTATCAGTTTGTGTCACGTCTGATAAAACCGGGAAATATAAAAAGAAATTCGAAGATGAAGATATAGACTGGAGGGATTCAAATGAGTTTTAACAACGGAGCAGGCAATAGCGGCAGTGGTGTTGGCGGAGGTTTATTCCCTGCATACGGCATGAATAACCGTGACCAGGAAAACCAGGTGAAATTAAATGAGGACAAGTATGATGTATTTGTGAATGATGATTTTGTTGGTCAAAAAAGCCTTAAAGATCAAGGTGAGAACCTTTCTGACATTGATGACTTCTTAAGACAGCAAGGAATCAGTGATTTTACAGCATCACTTGATGGTGATCACTACAAGATCAAGACAGATGGTTCGAATGCTGAAATCGCAGGTGCATTAAATGTTTATTTTAATAATAGATAAAAGATAACAGCAAGGTGCGTTTCAGTATTGAAACGCACCTTGCTTTGTATTGAGAGGTGTTATTCCTTGCAGGCTTGAATGAGGTCAGCCAGCACTTTATCGACATCGTCCCATGAATAAATGGAAGCACCTGCAGCCAGTGGATGCCCGCCGCCATTGTACTTTCTGGCGATCGTGTTGATTACAGGCCCTTTGGAACGAAGGCGTACCCTGATTTGATCTTCTTCTTCTATTAAGAACACCCAGGCCTTAATCCCCCTGACATTCCCCAATTCACTCACAAGCAAGGATGCTTCAGATGGCTTGACTGAATACTGCTCAAGCAGTTCCCTCTTCAACACGACCTTCGCCGCCCCATTTTCCAGCATCTCAAAGTTCTGAAGGATGTACCCGTTCAACTTCACGACATTCGGTGCCAGTTCATACATTTTGTCATAAAGCTCTGTGCGCGAGAAGCTATAGTGAATCAATTCTCCCGCGTAGGCAAAAGTTTTATTGGTCGTGCTTGGATACAGAAATCGGCCAGTGTCTCCAACAATGCCGGAGTACAGCAACCTTGCTGCATCGTCAGACATCTTCAGGCCCTTATCCCTGAAAGTAAGGTAAAAATCATAGATCATCTCACTCGTAGAACTTGCAGAAGTTTCCACCCATTGCAGGTCTCCATACGGATCTTCATTTGGATGATGATCAATCTTTACGAGCTGCTCCCCTAAACGATAACGCTCGTCACATATCCGCTCAGCATTCGCTGTGTCACATACAATGACCAATGCACCACTAAAAGTATCGTCAGAGATAGCATCAAGCCTTCTCAGGTAATGAAGCGATGGCTCCTCTGCCCCTACAGTGTAAATATTCTTTTCAGGATAAGATGCCTTCAGGATTTCAGCCAGCCCTCCCTGTGAACCATAAGCATCAGGATCGGGTCTCACATGGCGATGGATAATGATCGTTTCATAATTTTCGATAGCTTCAAGTATTTGCTCTTTCATTAAAATGCTCCTTCACCTTTTTCATATCTTAATTATGAACATATTTTTTGGAAAAGAAAAGCAGGAAGACATTTTGCGGGGATTATTTAGCTGGAAAAAAACGCGTTTTTTTCCAGTTTGCGAATAAAAGGGTGGATTTTGCGAATAAAATCTATAGTTTTGCGAATAAATCAATTTTTTACGATTAAATATATTTTTTTCCGAATAAATCTTTTTTTTGCGATTAAAAATTATTATCTTTGAAAATAAATCTATTTTTTCGCCGTTACTCCATAAAAACCACCCCACATAGCATTTCAATCTATGCATTTGGCCAATGTAACGCAAACTGTATGGCATTCTGTTTAAATTAACGGTAAAATAGGAGTGATTCTGAATGTGGAGGAAATGAAATGCCTATTTTTGTACTACTAATCGTTCTTTCATTCGTTTTTTATATCTTTTACAAAATCAAATATGTTCGCAGCAAACGGCCTGCTGAGCGAAAATGGCTTTCGGCCAAGTCCAGCATCGCCCTGGGATTGTTCGTCGCACTATTTGGTATCAATCAACTGTTTCTTTTCCAGTCTACTGTCACATATATCGTAGGTGTTATATTCATTGTCATTGGTTCACTGAGCGTCTGGGGAGGAATTAAAGCATATAAATTCTACCTTCCGCATGCTGCCAAGGAAGCACAGGAAAACTAATCAAAACAAAGCCGATCCGGTTAAGGATCGGCTTTGTTAATTTTAATGCCTGTCAATGAGCTGGCACATCATCATCGCTTTCCCGACGAGAACACCGTCATTAAAGGCTTCGATATCGACCTTACCGAACTTCCTTCCGACCTCGAGAACCTTTGGATAAATTTCTATGACACTGTCAATCTGCACAGGTTTTATAAAATAGATCGTCATATTTTCGACAACCAAATCGCCTTTTTTATATCCCCGCAGCACACGGTTCGCGGCTTCTGTGACGATTGTCGTAAACACGCCATATGAAATCGTTCCAAGGTGGTTCGTCATCTGCGGAGTCACCTGGCAGCGGAAAATGTCTTCATCCTTTGTTTTCCCTTTTGCGAGAACTAGCTGGTTTGTAACCGTATCATCCAGAGTCTCCCCTACCTGCGGCTGGCGCTGGATCATTTGCAGGGCCTTCAGTACATCCTGCCTGCTGACAATGCCTTGAAGCCTGTTGGCATCATTCACAACCGGCAGTACTTCAATGCCTTCCCATACCATCATGTGGGCAGATGAAGCGACACTCGTCGATCCGCTTACTGTCATCGGATTCTTTGTCATGATTTTCTCAATCAAAACATCCTGTTCATGACCCATAACGTCCTTCGATGTGATCATTCCGATTACTTTCATATTCTGGTCCACTACCGGGAAGCGGCTGTGCATTGTTTCATCCTTATGACGGTACCAATCAGATACTCTATCATCCGCTTTGAGAAAGATGGTTTCAGAAACTGTCTCAGGATATCCTCGACAAGGATAATTTCCTTTTTGATCAATTGGTCGTAAATCGCACGGTTGATCATTGTCGCGACTGTAAAAGTATCATAACTGCTTGAAATGATTGGCAGCTGTAGCTCATCTGCAAGCTTTTTCACATGGTCTTCGGCATCGAAGCCACCGGTCACTAAAACAGCAGCCCCTGCCCTTAGCGCTTGCTCATGCGCTTTGTCACGGTTCCCGACAATTAGCAGGTTGCCAGCTCCTGTATAACGCATCATCGCTTCAAGCTTCATTGCACCGATGACGAATTTATTCAATGTTTTATGAAGCCGGCGCGGCCCCCCAGTACTTGTCCATCGACGATATTAACAACTTCAGCAAAAGTAAGCTTTTCAATATTCTCTTTCTTTTTCCGTTCAATCCTGATGGTCCCGACACGTTCAATGGTGCTCACGTATCCTTTATTTTCAGCATCCTTAATTGCTCTGTATGCAGTTCCTTCGCTTACGTTAAGCGCCTTGGCGATTAGGCGTACCGATATCTTTTCTCCTATTGGCAATTCATCTATATATTGAAGTATTTGTTCATGCTTAGTTGCCAAGACTTTCACCCTTTTTAATGTTTTTCCGTACATAGTAGTTCTATCCATTATTATTATAAGGTTTTAAAGGGTTGGATTCAATTCAATTAGGGTTTGTGAGTTTTTTATCGCAAAAAGAAAAACTGGCTGAATAGCTCAGCCAGTATAGACGCGTGATTTTCTTTTCAGGTTAGCTTCCATTTTTTTGCTGGCTGTCCGGGCACGCTTTTTTGGAATGTATAAAAAGGCTGCCAGATTTCCTGCAAAGACAAGCAAAGCCAGAAATAGCCATGAACCGGCGAACAGTGCTTCTTTGCCTCCGACCTGGAAGTTAAGCTCAGGCATCGCTATGTAAAGCATCACGCCGCATAACAGCAAGTATAGCAAGTAACGGTTTTTCTTCATTTTCCCCCTCCTATAGGTTGTCTTATTTTATATCTATGCTTCCATAGTTGAAAAAAGCATGTTAAATAGAAAAAGCTGCACAACTTTTTGTGCAGCTCGTGATTACTATAATTCAATTGACTCCCCTGCTTCGAGAACGGTGCCTTTGTTTTTCTTAAGCATTTTTACAAAAGCATGTGGATTCTGCTTGATTGGCGGGAATGTATTGAAGTGGATCGGTACGACTTCCTTTGCATTGAGGAATTCGGCTGCCAATGCTGCATCCTCCGGTCCCATCGTAAAATTATCGCCAATCGGCAGGAATGCCAGATCAATCGGATGTCTTTCGCCAATTAGCTTCATGTCAGAGAACAAGCCTGTATCACCTGCATGGTACACGGTCTTCCCTTCAGCCATGAATAAAATCCCCGCAGGCATGCCGCCATAAATGATTTCATTGTTTTCAGTCATCATGCCTGTTCCATGGAATGCCTGGATCATTTTCACTTTTCCAAAATCAAATTCATATGCACCGCCAATGGACATGCCATGAGTGTTCAAGCCTTTCCAGCTTAAATATGTAGCAACTTCGAAGTTGGCAATTACAAGGGCATCATGTTTTTTCGCCAGTTCCACCGTATCCCCCAGATGGTCTCCGTGCGCATGCGTCAGATGATGACATCCGGCTTCACATCCTCCACCTTCAAATCAGTAAGGTCATTGCCGGTGATGAATGGATCAATCAGGATGGTCTTCCCTTTTGTTTCAATTTTAACAACAGAATGGCCGTGATAAGATACTTTCATAATTATCGCTCCTTTCAATCATCAATTACATATTTCAACGTTACTTCCCTATCTCCTGCTTCATTTTTTTGTATACCCACAGAATCTGATCGATAAAAGTTTTACTTTTCAACCTCGAATTGCTACTCTCATAGTGTGATGTACATATCAGAGGAGGAATTTCTATGACTGAAAGATTGGCTGCATTATCAGGTTGGATGAAGAGCAATGGCGTCGATGTCACTTTTGTTACATCCCCTGACAATGTATTTTACCTGAGCGGATTTTTAAGCGATCCTCACGAAAGACTACTGGCAGTCGCTGTTTTCCAGGATGCTGAGCCATTCATGATTTGTCCGGCAATGGATAAGGAAAATGCAAAGAACGCAGGCTGGGAACTTGAAATCATCGGCTACAGTGATACAGATGATTCAATGGAACTCGCCTACAATGCTATTAAAAAGCGCGTATCTTCCATTAAGAAAACTGCGATTGAGAAGGAACAACTGAATGTTGAACGCTATGAAAAAATGACCGGTCTTTTTGGTGGCTCTGAATTTGTTTCGGCGGAAGAAAAGCTGCGCCACATGCGCATGGTAAAAACCGAAGATGAGTTGCAAAAATTGAGAGTAGCGTGTGAGTTAGCTGATTTTGCCATCCAAACAGGGGTAAGTGAAATCCAGGATGGCAAAACCGAGCTTGACATACTTGCAGCGATTGAATATGAACTGAAGAAAAAAGGCGTAACAGAGATGTCGTTTTCAACGATGGTCCTTACTGGTAAAAATGCAGCAGCTCCACATGGCACACCTGGGCTGACAAGGATCAGGAAAGGTGACCTCGTCTTGTTCGACCTGGGCGTTGTGATGGATGGCTACTGCTCTGATATCACAAGAACCGTAGCTTACGGAGAGATCAATAAGCAGCAGGAGGAAATTTACAACACCGTTTTAAAAGCACAGCTGAAAGCCCTGGATACTGCACGAGCTGGTGTGGCATGCTCGGAGGTCGATCTCGCTGCACGCCGTGTGATTGAAGAAGCTGGATACGGCGACTACTTCCCTCACCGCCTTGGGCACGGACTGGGAGTCAGCGTCCACGAATACCCATCTTTGACCAGCACGAATCCATTATTAATGGAAAAAGGAATGGTGTTCACTGCTGAGCCGGGAATTTATGTACCAGGCGTAGCCGGCGTAAGAATTGAAGACGACGTCGTCATTACAGAGGACGGAATCGAAATTTTAACGAAATTCCCTAAAGAATTGGTATTTGTATCGTAAAATAAACCCAAAACCGCTTGGGATCCCGGATCCAGGCGGTTTGTTTTGGTGAAAAGGCTAATTTCCATAGGGCAAATAATGTTTCAAATTTTTTATAGCGAGTTTTATTTTTATATAGCGAGTTTATACTCTTTATAGCGACTTTCACTTTTTTATAGCGACTTTTTATTTTTTATAGCGAGTTTCGACTATTTATAGCGAAATGGAAGATATCCTCGTTTTTTTCCAGTAAAAAAAGAGCAGCACAGTGTCTGCTCTTTTCAGATTTAGCGATTATCCACTTTTTCCGGATACATATCATGGTTCATCATCCTGTAATCAGCCATTTCTTCGTACTTGGTACCAGGCTTGCCGTAGTTGGTGTAAGGATCGATCGAGATACCGCCTCTTGGCGTAAATTTGCCCCAAACCTCAATATACCTAGGATCCATCAGTTTGATCAGGTCGTTCATGATGATGTTCATGCAATCTTCATGGAAATCACCATGGTTCCTGAAGCTGAAAAGATAAAGCTTCAGCGATTTGCTTTCGACCATCAGCTTGTCAGGAATGTAGCTGATATAAATGGACGCAAAGTCAGGCTGTCCTGTGATCGGGCAAAGACTCGTGAATTCCGGTGTGTTGAATTTTACGAAGTAGTCCCGGTACGGGTGCTTATTTTCAAAAGTTTCAAGGATTTCAGGACTGTATTCAAATAAGTATTTCGTTCCCTGATTGCCAAGCAATGTTATATCTTTCAATTCCTCTTCATTTCTTCCAGCCATTTTAAAAGCCTCCTATATATCTGCAAACGTTATTTGAGGCCAGGAACCCTGCTTATCAAATAAAAAACCATATCCTCTGGGATATGGTTGAATTAATCAAAGCCATAGTTTTTTATAGAGGGTGTCCGCTATGAACCTCTCCCGCGTATGCAGGATGATTTATTCATTTTTATATAGCAACTATAATGAAATAACATTTCAAAGTCAAAAGAAATTTTTGATAAGAAATATGACAAATACATGTATTTCCATATTTTATTTTTACATTTGTTCATGATGTTATTTACATATGTTCACCTACCTGATATATTATTCATGTAAGTAACACATAATATATTTGGGTTATATATTTTTCTTCTTAATGAAAGCGTTTCAACATATTTTTTATACAGAAAGGGTTTGATCCAATGTCTAAAGATTTAGCAGGAATGATCGATCACACATTACTTAAAGCAAATGCAACCGAAGCTGAGATTGTAAAGCTGGCTGAGGAAGCAAAAGAATATAAATTTGCTTCTGTTTGCGTTAACCCAACATGGGTTAAGAAAGCTGCTGAAGTTCTTAAGGATGCTGAAGGAGTAGAAGTATGTACAGTAATCGGCTTCCCTCTAGGAGCTACAACTTCAGAAACAAAAGCATTCGAAACAAAGAATGCTATTGAAAATGGCGCAACGGAAGTCGACATGGTCATCAATATCGGCGCTTTGAAAGACAAGCAATACGATTTGGTTGAAAAAGATATCAAAGCGGTAGTTGACGCTGCAAAAGGCAAAGCATTGACTAAGGTCATCATTGAAACTTGCCTTCTTACTGACGAAGAAAAAGAAATGGCATGCAAGCTTTCTGTTAAAGCAGGAGCAGATTTCGTCAAGACTTCAACTGGTTTCTCAACAGGCGGAGCGACTGTGGAAGATATCGCCCTAATGAGAAAAACTGTCGGTCCTGATATTGGCGTTAAAGCTTCCGGCGGTGTAAGAAGCCTTGAGGATGCACAAAACATGATCGAAGCAGGAGCAACAAGAATTGGTGCAAGCTCTGGTGTAGCAATCGTCAACGGCCTGACCTCTGAATCTTCTTACTAAGCATTAACAAATATTCAATTGGGAATGGGGACTGGACGATGGATAAAAAAACGCTTGTTGAAAAAGCAATTGAAGCAAGAAGCACAGCATACGTTCCATATTCTAAATTTCAGGTCGGCGCCGCAATCATCACTAGCAAAGACCAAGTTTATCTTGGCTGCAATATCGAAAACGCTTCTTATGGTCTGACTAACTGTGCTGAAAGAACGGCTATTTTCAAGGCTGTATCTGAAGGCGATACCGAGATTAAGGCTATTGCAGTAGTCGCAGACACTGAAGGTCCCGTTTCTCCTTGCGGTGCATGCCGGCAGGTCATTGCAGAGTTCGCAACTGACGATACAAAAATTTACCTTGCCAATCTGAATGGCGATGTGAAGGAAACAACAATCGATGAAATCCTTCCTGGTTATTTCACATCAAAGGATATGGATAAAGTAGACATGTCCAAGAAAATGGTTTAGATTGTTAATTTTAAGTTAACAAGGGGCAACTCCTCTATCCTAATGGATAAAAGAGTTGCTCTTTCTTATTTGCTAGTAAAAGGAGGAAAGAGCCGACCCGTCAATTGGGACGGCATACATCATGGGAGACGCAGGTTTATTATTATCAGGCGCAACACTCTTCCTAAACAGCTTGATGCTTCTGGGAAAGGCAAATGCGAAAAGTGTGGCAGTATTCAACTTATTCATCGGTGCACTGCAAGTGATTGTTCCGTTTTACTTGATTGCTGTATCTGACCAGAACAACTGGACCGTCTATAGCCTGGCAAGCATCTTTCTTTTTGGTTTTACCTATTTATATGTCGGTTTGACATTGTGGAAAGACCTTGATGGCAGCGGGCTTGGCTGGTATTCCCTCTGGGTTGCTGTCCTTGCAGTCATTTATGCAGCAGTAGAATATGTTCATTTTGAAGACATCATAAGCGCTTTGACATGGCTTATGTGGGCCTATCTATGGTTCCTGTTCTTCCTTTCAATGGCTATGAACAAGAAAATCGACGTCTATATAGGCAAGGTGGCGATGGTCCAATCATGGCTGACATTGACCTTGCCGGCATTATTGTCCTTGACAGGCTTATGGAATACAGATCAGGTTGCCAACGCCTGGACCTACTTCTCAATTGCCGCTTTCGTCTATTTTGCTTATATAACATTAAAGCTTAAAAAAGCTTCTGCCAGAACAGAGAAATTTGCTTAACATAAAAAACGTCCTGCCAAATTAAATTGGCCAGGACGTTTTTTTAATAGAATTTACTTCGCAAGTACATTCGTCAGTACAGGAACGACCTGCTTTTTGCGTGATACTACACCTTTTAAAGTCGCAGTGTTGTGTTCAAGTGTTACATTGAATGCTTCTTCAACAGCTGCAGCTTTTTCGCCAATCGCAAGCGCAGCAGAGTCATTTGTCAAAATATCAGTGATGACCAGCAAGAATAAGCCAAGTTTCTTTTCAGTCACTTTATTGATCAGTGCCTCTTCAAGCTCGACTTTGCGCAATAGAACATCATTGACGTCCACAGTGTTTACCTGTGCGATTTCAATCTTGGAATCTCCCATTTGGAATTCCTTGGCGTCTAGGGAAATAAGCTCTTCGATTGTTTTGCTGCTAAGGTCTGCACCGGCTTTTAGCATATCAAGGCCGTATTCCTCTGCATCAACACCTGCGATTTCAGCCAATTCACGTGCTGCTGCCACGTCCTGGTCTGTGCAAGTTGGAGATTTGAACAGCAAGGAATCGGAAATGATGGCAGACAGCATCAATCCAGCAATGTTCTTATCGATTTCAACATTGTTTTCCTTGTACATCTTATTCAAGATTGTCGCTGTGCAGCCTACTGGCTCAACGCGGAAGTATAATGGGTCGCTTGTCTCAAAATTAGCCACACGGTGGTGGTCGATGACTTCCACGATTTGGACATCAGCGATATCTTCAGCGCTCTGCTGGCGCTCGTTGTGGTCAACCAAAATAACCTGATGCACTTCTTCAGAAACCCTTCCAGCAAGTCGTGGCGCTTCAGCTTGAAGTAATCAAGTGCATATTGAGTTTCCCCATTAACCTGGCCCAAACGTACTGCTTCCGCATCGACACCAAGCTTTTGTTTTAAGTTTGCATAGGCAATGGCAGAGCAGATTGTATCCGTATCAGGATTTTTATGTCCAAAAACAAGTACTTTTTCCATAATGACACTCCTCAATAACAAATTATCACGGTCGTTCTGCTAGAGAACCCGTATATCCCATAAATAATATACGCTAAAATTAAAAGATTTTAAACAGCTTTGTCTAAAATAGCTATTTCTTCAAATAAAAAGATCCGGAATTGCTGGCTCCGGATCTTGATGAATTAGATTTGCTCCAATAAAGTTTTTGTTTCTGAGTATACAAGGTTGTGCGCTTCAGCTACTGCCTGGTATGTTACGTATCCGTTAAGTGTGTTGATACCCTTCAGCAATGCTTCATTGTCCAGGCAAGCCTGCTTGTAGCCTTTGTTCGCGATTTGGACAGCGTAAGGCACTGTCACATTCGTCAGCGCGATGGTTGATGTTCTTGGTACTGCACCCGGCATGTTTGCAACTGCGTAGTGTACGACACCATGCTTTTCATAGGTAGGATTGTCATGAGTTGTGATTCTGTCAGTTGTTTCGAAAATTCCGCCCTGGTCGATTGCGATATCGACAACTACTGATCCTGGGTTCATCGACTGGATTAATTCTTCCGATACAAGCTTAGGAGCCTTCGCCCCTGGAATCAATACTGCTCCGATTACAAGGTCAGAATCTTTGACAGCCTCAGCAATGTTCATAGGATTGGACATTAAGGTCGTTATGTCAGATCCGAAAATATCATCGAGCTGACGAAGACGGTCCGGGTTCAGGTCGATCATTGTAACCTGAGCACCAAGCCGACAGCCATCTTCGCTGCATTTGTCCCTGCAACGCCGCCACCGATGATTGTTACTTTCCCTCTTTGTACACCTGGAACGCCTCCAAGCAGGATTCCTTTGCCGCCGTGTACCTTTTCAAGGAATTGCGCACCGATTTGTGTTGACATACGGCCAGCTACCTCACTCATAGGTGTAAGCAATGGAAGAGAGCCGTTAGCCAATTGTACAGTTTCGTAAGCGATGCCGACAACCTTGTTCTCGATCAAAGCTTTTGTCAGTTCTGGTTCTGGAGCAAGGTGCAAATATGTAAATAAAATCAAGCCTTCACGGAAATAACCGTATTCTTCAGCCAGAGGTTCTTTAACCTTCATGACCATATCCTGTGCCCATGCTTCTTCTGCACTTCCAACGACTAGAGCACCAGCAGCTTTATAGTCCTCATCTGTAAAACTTGAGCCAATTCCAGCTCCAGTCTCAATAAAAACTTCGTGCCCGAAATTTACAAGGTTAACTACACCTGCAGGCGTCATAGCCACACGATTTTCATTATTTTTTATCTCTTTAGGTACACCGATACGCATTATTGCATACCTCCTATAATAATAATTGCCCTACCATTTCAACCCTGACACCACTATATCATTTTTTTAACTTGTGAAATAGGAAAAAATGGTTAAGCAGGCTTGATGAAAACACTTTCATTTTAGTAGAAAAAAAAGCGTTTGGCAAAACAATTCTTACAAAACCCCCTAAAATATACTATTCTGTATATTTTTAATTTTGGAGAAAGTCACTTAAAAGGCTTGCTGAGAGCAGTGATTCTCAGCAAGCTACTCATTCATTTTGTGTTCAATTCTAAGAGAATATTCGATTGAAAGTACTCATACGAAACAGCTTCTACCTGTGGTCTTCGTTATTTTCTACTGCTGCTTTCATCTGTTCCTGCGGGACTACCCCGCTGTTGTATGAATCCATGATTTGCTGGCTTACCTGCATGACACCCTGGTCATCGTAATCATAAAATGACCGTCCTCGCTGTTCCTTTTTATCCATATGAAATCCTCCTTCTATTTGATGCTTGCATCTATAGTTTTCGTTGGATTGTCACAGCTATACCAAGGAAACTGTTGTATAATATAGGTAAAGGAGGCGAGAACTATGGCACTTTATTATAAGAATATTTTAGTTGCCGTTGATGGTTCTAAACAAGCAGCATGGGCTTTTAAAAAAGCCATTGAGATCGCAAAAAGAAACGACGCGAGTCTAGTCATGACCCACATAATCGATTTACGCACCTTTGCCACAGTCGAGGCGTATGACCGCACTATCTCTGAGCGTGCAACAAAATTTGCTACAGAGTTGATGGAAAGCTACAAACAGCAGGCAATCGAAGCTGGTATCAAAGACGTAGATTATGACATCGATTATGGCTCACCAAAGGTCAAGATTGCGAAAGATGTTGCAAAAAAATACAACGCCGACCTGATTATTTGCGGTGCAACAGGAATGAACGCAGTGGAACGCTTCTTTATCGGAAGTGTCTCCGAGCATATCACACGCTATGCATCATGTGATGTCCTGGTTGTCCGGACTGACAAAGAGAATTAACCTTACTGAATATACAAAAAGCACGCGGTATCTTTTACTGATACTGCGTGCTTTTTCCATTTATAAGACTCTTTTCTCAAACTTTGTTGCTATTGAATACGAAATAGAAGTGAATGTACTATGCTGCTTCACTGAGTAGACTCTTGTTATGAGAAAAGAGCATGCTAGCTTAATACCGTCCTACAAAATGGCTTTATATTACGTTAAAATCGGTTTTAGGATTTTAACAACACTCTTCACGAAAACAGCCATTTATAGTGATGTTTTTGCTTTTTCGATTTGCATTTTCACTTGTGAATAACCTGTGCCTCCTGCACTGGTCCGTCTTTCCACCGCGTTATACGGATTCAATACATCATAAATATCTTCTTCAAACAACAGGTTCATTGATTTGTATGCTCCCAATGACAGGTCTGCAAGATAGCATCCTTTTTGGATACACTCAAGGACAAGCTTGCCGACGATTTCATGCGCCTCACGGAAAGGTACTCCTTTGGCTGCCAGATAGTCAGCCAGCTCCGTGGCATTTGAAAAATCATTTTTGACCGTTTTGGCCATTTTCTCCTCTTTAACTTTCATCGTACTGATCATGCCAGCAAAAATTTTCAGGGAACCTTCACTGTTTTGACAGTATCAAACATACCCTCTTTATCTTCTTGCATATCTTTGTTATATGCTAAAGGCAAGCCTTTCAAAACCGTCAGGAGTCCCATCAGGCTGCCATAGACACGACCTGTTTTACCGCGAATCAGTTCGGCCATATCCGGATTCTTCTTTTGCGGCATGATGCTGCTGCCAGTTGTAAAGGCATCTGATAGCTCGATAAACTGGAACTCCTGGCTTGACCACAGTATGATTTCCTCACACAATCGTGACAGATGCATCATTAAAATAGAGCTGCCTGACAGAAACTCAAGTATAAAATCACGGTCACTTACAGCGTCAAGGCTATTTTCGTAAATGCCATCAAACCCCAGAATTTCTGCAGTCATATGACGGTCAATTGGAAAAGTAGTTCCCGCAAGCGCCCCCGCACCAAGCGGAGAAAGATTGATTCTTTTCATGCTATCCATATAACGCTGTTTATCCCGGTCAAGCATCCAAAAGTAAGCCATCAGATGATGGGCAAAAGAGATTGGCTGTGCTCTTTGCAAATGTGTATATCCAGGCATCAGCGTCTCAATATTCCGTTCTGCCTGATGAACTATATTTTTTTGGAACTCAGTGATCAGCTCGATGATTTCGGATACCTGCGCTTTAAGGTACAAATGCATATCCGTCGCCACCTGGTCATTCCTGCTTCTTGCCGTATGGAGCTTGCCGCCGGTTGGACCGATCAATTCAGTCAGGTGGTGTTCTATATTCAGATGAATATCCTCGAGTTTGGCTGAGTATTCCAATTCGCCTTTGTCTGCTTTTTGTTTTAAGGTTATCAAACCCTGGATAATGACTTCCGCTTCGCTCTCCGTTATGACTCCGCACTTTGCGAGCATTGTTGCATGGGCGATACTGCCTTCAATATCCTGGTCCGCCAGTTCCTGGTCAAAGCCAATCGATGCTCCGAACTCATCGACCCATTCCTCTGCCGATCCGGTGAATCTGCCTCCCCATAATTTCTTCACACTATCACCTTCTTGCCCTGGACCATGCTGTGGACAACTGTCGGCAGTCCCCACAGATTGATGAATCCAACAGCAGCACTGTGGTCGAACTCATCATCCGCAGTGTAGGTCGCCAGCTTTTCATTGTATAGGGAATACGGAGATTTTCTGCCTTCAATGATCGCATGCCCTTTGAAAAGCTTGACTCGTACAGTACCCGTTACATGCTTCTGTGTTGATTTCAGGAACGCTGCCAGGGCATCCTGAAGCGGAGAGAACCATAGACCTTCATATATCAATTCTGTCATTTTTTTCTCAATTACCGGTTTAAAATGAGCTACCTCTTTTACAAGCGTGATATCCTCAAGTTCCTTATGCGCCTTGATCAACGTTATCGCCGCAGGAGCTTCATATACTTCACGTGACTTGATGCCAACAAGACGGTTTTCCACATGATCAATCCTTCCGACACCGTGCTTGCCTGCAACAGCGTTCAGCTCAAGGATTAATTCTGAAAGAGGATAGGCTTTGCCATCAATCGCTGTTGGAACACCCTCAACAAATTCAATTTCAATGATATCAGGTGTATCCGGCGCGTCTTCAAGCTCAGCTGTCAATTCATAAGCCTCAACAGGAGGCGCCTGCCATGGGTCCTCAAGAATGCCACATTCATTGCTTCTTCCCCAAAGATTCTGGTCAATAGAGAACGGGCTGTCCAGATTGATTGGAATCGGAATGCCATTTTTAGCTGCATAAGCAATTTCTTCCTCACGTGACCATTTCCACTCACGGACCGGAGCAATCACCTTTAGATCCGGGTTCAGTGCTTTGATTGATACCTCAAAACGCACCTGGTCATTTCCTTTACCTGTGCAGCCGTGCGCAACAGCTGTTGCCCCTTCCATTTCGGCTATTTCTACTAGTTTCTTAGAAATCAATGGACGTGATAGTGCAGATACGAGCGGATATTTGCCTTCGTATAATGCATGGGCCTGTAGGGCGAAAAGTGCATAATCTTTGGCGAATTCTTCTTTGACATCCAGCACGTATGACTGGATTGCGCCGACCTTCAAGGCTTTTTGTTTCATGAACTCAAGATCCTTTCCTTCACCAACATCAAGGCAGCAAGCTATTACAGCATAGCCCTGGTCCTTCAGCCATTTGATCGCAACAGATGTATCAAGCCCGCCAGAATAGGCAAGCACCACTTTGTTATTAGTCATTTTTCATGCTCCTTTATACGGATATTTATTCATATTAATAAATTTTTATTCATATTTATTAAGTTAACAGGTTTTTGAGCACATTTCAAGATTAAATATGTTTTTTTATTTCTCTCGTGAATGGCTCTTGAATCAGACTAGTGTGGAAGCAGGTTTGAAAGTATAGTAGAATGTAAGCAAGATTACCGGAATGGGGGCACCATTAGATATGGAACAATATTTTCTTTTTAACAGCCGACTTGGCATTCCCCTGCCAGACTTAAAAGAAAAATGGGAAGAATATGACCTTGATACACGACACGGAATTCTCCTCCACTGGGAAAAAATTCGCGGCAGCATTCCTGACCAGATCGCAGAGCTTGAAAAAACAATCAACCTGAAGCAAGCCCAGCTTTCCGATGAAAGCAACTTCATCCGCTCATGCGAACTGAACAGTGAAATTTCCGAGCTGGCGTCCATTATTAATGACCTCTGGCTCTGGTATCGCACCCAGCAGGATATTTCTTCAGAGAAATTGCATCGATAATACTTTATTTGCATAAAAATAGCCCGGAAGCTCCGGGCTATTTTTGTTTCTACTTTTATTAAAAGAATAAACGGCACCTATTATCAAAGCAGCCCCTGTTAATCTCAACACACCGTTCCCGAATGCACTAAGTTGGTCAATGGTTGAACCAACCAGAATACTGCCAATAAAAATAAAAATAATTGTGATTAATAGCCTCATGAATGCTCCTTTTGAAGCTTTTTCCCCATAATGACATATGATTCTTCATCGCCATTTTGATAAAAGGCATCTTTTATAACGGTCCATTCAAGGCTTTCATATAGGCTGCGGGCAGGAGCATTATTAGATTGCGTTGTTAGCACAGCATTCTTGCGTTCTACACCATCTATCAAATGGATTACCAGCTGTTTTGCCAGCCCTTGATTCCTAAATGAAGGATGCACCCCCAATTCAACGAACTCAAAACAATCCTCTAACCAGTTTTGATACTCTTCTGGGTTGAACGCTTTCGACAGCAACCCATGATAATACTGACCTGTTTGAGAAAAGTAACCATAAGCATAACCAGCCACTTCCCCCTGCTCTGATATTGCCACAAACCCTGTATAACCATCATAGCCTGCATGCCTCAACACCCGGTCCATAATAGAACTATCCTCTCGATCCCATACTTGTTGATATAAGACCGCTACCTGGTTCACTAAGTCTTCATCTCTACTGATTTCTCTGTACTCGAACAAATTTCAGGCCTCCCCCTCAGCTTTTATTTTGACTGCTTTGCTAGTGTTCACTTTAAACCTGTCCAAACTTTGCTCTTCTTCTGACAGCTTTTCTTGTTTACCACTCATACCTGTCTGAAGTTGAGGCTGCTACTAACAGATCAAAACATCATTTTCCTTTTCTCTGGAAACTCCATTTAGTTATTCAACCAAGTTGCCCTAATTCCTTTTTAAAAAGAACAAAAAGCGCAAGCGCCTCGTTCAGCCCCGACAAGCGCTGGAGGGCCGACCAGTGAAGTCGTTCTTTGACTTCATTGGGCGGACCGAAGCGACTCGAGGGGCTAGGCGCTGGAGATGAAATCTGTTAAGATTCCATCCACAATTAATTATAAATCCTTCGTCAGTTCTCTTACCACATGTCCAATCTCAGGGAGGATCAGCTTTTCCATTGCCAGGCGAACAGCACCTGTTGATCCTGGTGTCGAGAAGACGGCTCGGTCATTCACGACTCCGGCTGCTGCTCGTGACAGCAAGGCTGCTGAACCTATATCTTCAGTATAGCTGAGCATTCGAAAGATCTCACCGAACCCAGAAATTTCTTTTTCAAAGATGCTTTGGACTGTTTCGATTGTGACGTCACGTTTGGCAATCCCTGTGCCGCCGTTCGTTAGCACCACATCAACTTCGGAGTTGCTGCAGCCTTTTATCACTTCAGATTTAATCGGTTCAGCTTCATCTTTGACAATCACGTAATCGACGATCTTATGTCCTGCAGCCTCAAGCATTTCCATCATCAGCTTGCCGCTTTTATCTGTATCTGGCGTTCTTGTATCGCTTACTGTTATGACTTTGCAGCGCACCTGGCTTGGTGCAGCTTGTTTATGTTCCTGTGTACTCATAACTCTAAAGTGCTCCTTTTTCTTTGAAATATCTCATCTGGTAAAACTTATGCGCAAAATCAGTGACCCTTCTCGTCAATTGATAGTTTGCTCCCGCACCGATAGCCATGCTGATCACCGGCATGCCCTGGACATGCTTTTTGCGGAACATCAGGATCGCCATACCCTTGAAAATCTGTTTGATTGGCTGTTCAAGCATGTCACGTCTGTCAGGTCATCATTGCCTTCATAGAAATAATAGTCCTCTGCCTGTTCGAGGTCATTTTTCAACTCTTCCCAGCCAGCACTCTGCATCCTTGAAGGCATTGTCGCAGTATGGAAAACCTTCAAAGCGACCATCATTTCAAATGGTGTATTCACTTCGAATCCATAGGTCATTGCAACCAGCTGGACAATCCGCAAATTTATGACTGCCATCGCCGGCATATCTGCCCCTAGCACAAAATTTCCTCCGCTGCCTGACATACCTCCCTGAACGAAGGAATAGAGTCTGTGGCGAGCAATTTGCTGCCTGGCAATGAATTCAAGCTGTTCAATTGGCAGCTCCCTTAAATCCTGAATGGTTTCAAGGTCAGGCTGGAAAACCCTCCCCGCAGAAAGAATCCGTTCCTTGGCATCCATCTGCAGCTGTGAACCCTGGATTAGGGAGTGAAGATGGAAAAGCATCCGTCGAATAAAGTGAAAAAGCGTTCCTGCACCTCTTCAGGCAAAAGCGAAAAAGATCGTTCAAGATATCGATCATAAGCTAATTCAAAATCATTCGGTTCATAATCGTAGAGATTGTTTTCCCAAGCACTTAATTCATCCAGTACCTTTTGTTCCCGTTGAGTCAAAGGCATTGAAAAACCTCCAGCATATCTGAATTTTCTTCCAGTATAGCACAAGAATAGCGGAAGCGCCTTGGTCAGCCCCGACAAGCGC
>NZ_BAUW01000076.1 GCF_000517385.1 Mesobacillus boroniphilus JCM 21738
GCCAAATTACGCTTGAACGGCCGGGGTTTTGTCCGACCTTACCCCGACTTCGGCCAAATTGCGCTTGAACGGCTAGGATATTGTCCGAAGGTTATCTCGTTTAAGAAAAGCCCTCAATGCCCTCAACAACAGAATTAAATCTTAGCCATCCCACCTTTGCGGCCTTTGATCAGCCGCAATCGTGGCAGCTTGCCTTCTTTCCGGAATAAAGAAAACATCGCGAAATTAAATGCAGCTAGGAACAGTGATAACACTGCATGCTGGAATCCATGTGATAACAATGCCAGGAATCCGCTTACAAGGCAATATAGACCAACAATTAAATAAAAGTACATAAGAAGTTTTCCCACTTCTCATTCCCCCACTTTTTCGTATGTGTTTTTTATATTAACAGAATTTAATAAAAAAATGTCACATAATGTTCACAATTAGCTCTAAATTTTTTCACAATTTACCTTACAACAATTTGCTTGACACTTAATTCGGTCATGCTATTATGATTAGAGATGTAAAAAATATCTATATTTTACCACTAGGGGTGCCTTTTTTTTTAAAGGCTGAGATTAAAGTGAGACTTTAAGACCCTTGGAACCTGATCTGGTTTACACCAGCGTAGGGAAGTGGACTTTGGGACATTGTTTGTTGTGCCAATACAACCACTTTCTTTTGAAAGTGGTTTTTTTATTGGGCTAAATAGGAAGAGGAGGAGCTTTTTAATGAAGAGTTTTACTGATGAGTTAAAGAAACAGGCTGATCCAATCTGGCGGGCAAATTTTGATCACCCCTTTGTACAGGGAATTGCCAATGGTAATTTAGCATTTGAATCCTTTCGCTATTATGTTTTACAGGATTCCTATTACCTTTCCCATTTTGCCAGGATACAGGCAATCGGAGCGTCAAGAGCATCTGATTTGTTCACGACTTCCAGAATGGCAGCACATTCGATGGGGACTTATGAGGCTGAACTTGGTTTGCATGAAAATTTTCTAAAGCAACTGGAAGTAACAAAACAAGAATTAGATGAGTTTGTCCCTTCTCCCACTGCCTATGCTTACACATCACATCTTTATCGGGTTGCGGCTTCTGGAAGCCTGGCTGAAATCATCGCTGCATCCTGCCGTGCTACTGGATTTATCATGAAATTGGACAATTGCTTAAGGAGTCCACGCCAGATGTCCAAATTTATCAGGAATGGATTCAAGCATATGGCGGTGAATGGTTCAGTAAATTGGTAAATGAGCAGCTAAGCAGACTTGATCAACTTGCAGTGGAAGCGTCAAATATGGAAAAAGAAAAGATGAAACAGCATTTTATCATCAGCAGCCAGTATGAATTCATGTTTTGGAACATGGCCTACAATCAAGAAAAATGGCCTGTTGCCTTGTAAAAACGAACGTAAAAAACAACGGGATTCATCCCGTTGTTTTTGATCCAGGGTACTACAAGCTAATTCACTACAATCTTTTGTTTTTTGCCTAAAAAGAGGGCTTTGAAAGAGTGCAATTGCCGACTTCTGCCTGCAACCTCGGTTCATAGAAACTTAAACTGGCGAGAAAGTAGCATGTTTCTGGAAAGTGATGCTCAAGAAAGCGGAGATTGGACTTATTCAATAGTGTATCTCCTTTGTACTTCTCGACCATATTTTTAATGAACTGATTCATTTCCAGTGTCGTCTTTCCTACTTCATAAATGAATTCCTGCTGGCGGGCAAAGCCTGGCTGTTTGACTCGTAAATAATTTTTCAAATGATGGTTTTGGACTATATATAGCTGGAATCTGAGTTTGAATTCTTGCGCTACTGTGTTGGCTCCTACTTCGATCGGGTCAAGCAGATTTTCAAAAAGCACCGCGTGACCGAGTTGATCTTCGAGCCATAGGTCCATAACCTGGGTCGCTGACAACCGTACTGGTTCCTGTCCCTGTACCAGATAGCTCAATATCCGTAAATATTCCTGGTTTTCACTCAGGGTACCGTTTAAATAGGTTGGTGACAGGCTCAGGTTTACTTTATTATCTATCCGCAATGATTGCAATGTACCTTCAAAATCATAATAACTTTTCGCGACCTTCCATGCTTTTCTTGAAAAATCAATCATTTGACTGTCCTGGTAGCCAGCATGCCGGGGTATTGACTGCAATTTTCTTAAAAGGTCCCCATATAGAACAATGAATTGCTGGGCAACTTCTACATACTCCGTTTCGTTCACCGACAAACCGTCCCTGACAAAATAAGCGTGATCCTGCAGCATTTCAAGCCAGAAAGATTGTTCATCCCAAAGAGAAATCATATCTTTCCCCTCCTTTTCCTACTTAATACTTACTGCTCAAAAAAGGAAGAAATGATGACCAAGAGAAACTTTTAATACTTTTAGCCTTATTTGAGATACTAAGAGAAACAATCCATATTCTTTCCCAAAAGGTGTTGCTAATGAAAAATCTAAAACTTTACATATTTTTAATGGCTGTCCTGCCCTGGCTTTCGCTTCCCCTTCTTGGTAAACAAACATTCAGGAAGTTCCTGCCCGGCACGTTGTTCATGGGAATATATCTAATGTTTGAAGGAAGGCTGGCTGAAAAGAGAAAATGGTGGTGGTTTCCATTTAAAATCAAACCAAACGTATTGGGTGAGCTGCCTTTAATCTGGGGTCCGTTTTTTATAGGTTCTTTCTGGATCATGAAATACACCTATAAGAAATTCAATTTGTATTTATTGGTCAATATCCTGATTGACTCACTGTTTACCTATTACGTTTTGGACTTTTTCAAGAAGTTTGGCTATGTTTCCTTGGTCCGCCTTTCAAAATTCCAGTTATCTATAGTATTTTTGATCAAAACATTTGTTTTATATGGATTTCAAGTGTTTTATGACAAAGTATTTCGAGGGCATTCTGATACAACTCATCAATAATTATTTTTTAAAATGAACATAATAATAAGGCCGTTTAGATAAACCAAACGAAAGTGAGATGAATGTAATGGCGAGACAAGGTATGCACAACAGGGACCAAACAAGAGAACAAACTGAAAAGCATGATAAAAGAAATGATATTGAACTGGGCGCCGAGTTCCAGGTGGGAAATTCCAAAACACAAAGCCAGAAAAAAAGCGGGATACAAGTGAATAAAAAGTAACAGGAAGACGCCCATTAATCCGGGCGTCTTGTCTTTTTTAGCCGGATTTTAATTCTTTGTATTTTTCAAATAAGGAATATACTACCAAATATCTTATTGAATGTTTATTTCAATTTTAAGTTTTAGCTTAGTATACACGGGGAACGAACGTAATAAGAAAGATATGTGGAGGTGCTGAAGGTGAGTTTGTTGTACAGCAAGGCAATGGAAGCTTTTAAAAAGGATGCAAAGCGTCAGTCTGAGATCCAAAAGAATTCAAAAAGAAAGGCGAAATAGCTATTCCGCCTTACGGTAGTACATTCATCTTCTGATCATCCTGCCAATGAGGATGATTTTTTTGCTCAATAACGAATCACTCTAGCTTTTTATATGCGTATTGCTGCCAATAGCCCTGAGGATCAAGCTGATAATTGCCGCAAAAACGAAAGTTGAAAACAGCAGAAAGATTGGGATTTCACCTTGAGGAAAAGCAATGTTCTTATAGTTAGCAAAAAACAGAATACCTAGTATGTATAGGATATGAATTAAGATTGAAATCGACAGAGCAGGTTTTAAAACGTTCAAAATATCACTCCTGTAAAATCTTTTCCTTTTCTTATTCCATTTTATGTAACAAAAATCCTCTTTTTTCGCTAAATTTCTTTTCGATTTTTTGGATTTTATAAAAAAGAACGAAATCATTAAGATTTCGTTCTAAATCCTATAAATTCTCGATAAAGACCCTGATGACATCAGCCCCGCCTATGAAGGTTCCAAGTGAACTTCCAAGGTTCGCTAGTACGACGATCAGCAAAACACGGCTGACTTTATTATGCCAGAATCCTTTTAAACTAAAAACATCTTCAGATAGTGTCTCAAAGTCCTTAACACTCGGCCTGCGGATATAAGCCTGTGTCAAACCGGCAAACCACCCTGCAGCAAGCAAAGGATTTAATGAAGTGATCGGTGCCGCTATAAATGCTGTCAAAATGGTCAGTGGATGCCCCATTGCGATGGCGGCTCCAAGGGCGGAAAGACTTCCGTTCCATAAGATCCAGCTGACTGTCTGGGCAAAACCTGCAGATGGGTTAGCCAAAAAAGTATAGACGATAATAGCCAGGATCAATACAGGAATGCTCCAGCCAATGATTTTTGGCCAATTGGATTTTGGCGGAATCGCTCTTAATTTTTTCAAATCATGATCTTTTTTGATTTCTTCTTTGATTCCCGGTACGTGTGCAGCTCCCAGGACAGCGACAATTTTTTCTCCAGGTGCTTCCTTGATTTTCTGAGCTAAGTATTGATCACGCTCGTCAATCAATGGCTTCTTCAACCGTGGGAATGTCTCAGTGAATTCATTCAGCATTGCGTTGATCGTATCCTGCTCCTTCAGCTTTTCAAGTTCTTCCTCGGAGATGCTGTCCCGGCTGAAGATACTCGTAATGATCTGGCTGAGCAAAATGGCCTTTCCTTTCAAGCCAAGATTTCCCCAAATCCTTGAAAAAGTAATCTGGATATTTCGATCTGCAAGCACAAGTTTTGCTCCGACCTCTTTTGCGGATTCAATCCCCTGGATCATCTCCTGTCCTGCCTTGATACCAAGTTCCTTCGCCATCCGATTTTGGAAAGAAGAAATAGCGAGGTTCATCAATAGTAAAGACGCCCGTTTTTCTTTGATGACCTGGATGATATCCATCTCCTGCCACTTAGAACCTTCGGAGATTGTCTTATAGCGCTGCTCGTCCAATTCGACACAGACAGAATCCGGCCTCTCAGCTTCAATTACTTCCTTAACCTGCTCCGCACTGTGTTTGGAGACATGTGCAGTTCCAATCAATATGTATTCCTTGCCATTCATTTCAATTCTCGTTATATTTTCCTCGCCCATAGATACCTTCCTTTTACTAGACCCATGCAAGCCAACTTTATGTACATAGTTTATGATTCATTTTACCATTATAACATGAACAATAGTCTGAAATATAAAGATTATTTACCAACGTGCCAATCCTCCTAACAGTTCACCATTCGGGAATTTGGCGCAAATAGAAAAAGACCGCACAGAAGCAACCTCATGACTCCTGTGCGGTCCGGCAGGACATTTATTTTGAATAGCTAGTTTTTATCGAGGATGATTTTTTGTTATTCATCATTTTTTTTACAATCGGATATAGAACCGGTCCCCATTTAAGCGCTGTTTTGATTAACTTTTTCATGTGTCATCCCTCCTCATGTCTTAGTACTTATATACCAGACTAAATGAGGGACAATCCTGCATGATTTTGGCAATCTTCGATATTATTTAGCAGGAGAAAGTTCGTCTTCGGTTACCCACTGATGGTTCGTCACTTTTTCAGAGCCATCTGTTGGCGTGAAGTCGACCATATATACTGTCATTTCTTCAGCAGAATCGATGACCGCTTTTGCCCCTTTCATTCCTTCCATATGATCGGTATTGATCGTAGCTTCATCCCCCGGTTTTAATGGTCCGTCTCCGGCATCAAGCAATTCTTCGTGGATTACCCACTTATGCTGCTCAACGCGATCTCCCCCATTTGTCGGGTCATAGGATAAGGAGTAGACAACAGTATCATATGCACCAACGATCGTCGCTTCCGCCCCATCCATACCTGGCATGTGGTCATCAGTGATGATTGCTTTGCTGCCAACTTTGTATGTTGGATCCGAGGCTTCCTGCAGGCCTTCAGGTAATTCACCTGATCCTGAATGCTCCATATTGGCATGGCTGTTATGATCTTCAGTCTTTGATTTTTCTTCTTCTCCAGAGCATGCTGTTAAAAATATTGCTGTGGTAATTGATAACAATGCTATTAATAACTTACTTAGTTTCATACAAACAATCCCTCCCTATTTTATAAAATATATATCATTAAATTGTGCAGATTTTATCGAGCAGCAATGCCTGGCAGCAGAAAGATGCAGCACTGACAAATCAGAAAAATGCCTTCTTAAGCGAATTTGAGGTAGACCCGCTTTGGGTCGGAGCCAGAAAACAAGGGAAAACCACAGCAACGGTTGCTTTTGCCGGCGCGAATCCTTCTACTGGCAAGCAGGCGGACTATACAATTTACTATGGAGATACGCTGTCCCCAAGCAAACAGGAAAAACTCAAATTTGCAGAAGCATCAGGCTGGAGCAACACTCCTACAAGCTTTAGTCCATTAATGGAAACATCCTTCAAGATTAAGGTCGAAGATGGTGAAAACAAAGAAATCCATGTACTTGCGTTCGATTCAAGCAACGATGAAAAAAAGAATTACGACAAATTTATCGTCTCTGACAATAATACGATTCATTCAAGTGGAGTAAGCTCAAAAGATTGGGGTTCTGTCAGCCTTGAATTGGAAGAAAACAAGACAGCAGGGTTCTGGTTCAAGTTCACTGCAACTGACCCGGCATTGGAGAAGGAAACTGTAATGTACCGTTCAGCAGTGACGTCAGGTTTAATTGACGGTCCAGAAGGATTTCCTGAACGAATCAGGGATCAATTTGATTTTTTCCCGCCTCAAGATGATGACATCGCACTTGAGAAGCTGGATTTCCAGGAAAGAATATGAGGAAATTTCTGAGAGATTCGTGAACTGGGTTACAGATGTATCACTATTTACCAAAAATGAGTATCAGCCGGATTTATTGATGTTTTATGCACCGCAAATTGAACTTCAGGAGCATAAGTACTTGCTGACAGATCCAAGGCAACCTGACTATACACCTGAAAAATCGAGGAAATACATGGAGTATATACAATGGTCCTATAAAGTAGCCGACAGTGTCGTCGGCAAAACAGTAAAATCACTCGACGAAAACGATCATCTATTCATCGTTTCAACACCCGAGTTAGGTACACATGGCGGGAATCCGAATCGCGAGCAATTGAGAGCCGTATTTATGGCAATCGGGCCTGACATCCCCCGTGGAAAACAGATTGAGCCAATTTCTAATCTAGATATAGCACCAACCATTTATGAATTACTTGAGCTGCAAACTCCCGATTATGTTGAGGGTAAAAGAATTAAAAATCTAACTGAATAAATTAGGAAAGCGAATCAAGAAGAACTTGGTTCGCTTTTTTTGAATTAATCACAACAATCTCCATACATACCTGAAGATATGTAAGGATATTTTAAGTATGAGGTGATTGATATGGATTTACAACGTGTAAAAGAAATATTATCCGCGGAAAATGAAATATCTGTACATTACCATGGAGTCCCGATCTGGATTGAAAGCATCGATTCCACTTCTAGTATGGCGGTTATTTCACCAAGAGAAACACATGAAGAAAGACAGCTTGTATCTATTGATGGCTTGGATGAAAACTAAGTTCTCGTTTTTGAGAGGCTTTATTTTTTTAAGAACAAAAAGCGCAAGCGAATCGAGTAGCTAGGCGCTGGAGCTAGATAAAGAAAACCCATATAATTATTCACGTTTGCAATAAAAAATCCAGGCCTGCGCTGGATTTGTTTAGAAAGCCCAATCACCAAGAGGTGTCATCTTACGGTTTTGCTTGCAGCTCTCGCATACATGAAGCCTAACGGGTTGAAAAAGCTTTTCTTCCTTATTCTCTGTAACATCCTTCCGTCCACAAACTTCGCAAATTCTCATCCATTTCACCTCATTTTAATCTATTGTCAAATGGCTAAGTTCTGTAGCGACTCGCTAACCTGTCCAACACTTGGGTTTATTAATAATATTTACAAGATGGATGAAAATATTTAAGAAGAACAATATATTTTTAAAAAGGTCAACTAAACCATCGATAATTTAAATATCTAATTTTTATTCACTGACCTCTTTTCAAGGAATACAGAATAAATTCAACTAGTTTACATAATATTATTATCTATCTATAATGACCTTGTATCGCAATTGTCCGAAAAATTCCTTTAATACCGTTTCAGCATTTTTATCTGCTTTTTGTAAAACACCTGCATCTATCGCTTCTTGCTTAATTTTTGCCTGGGCTATAGCAGCCAAATCGAATCCTTGGTCCCACTGTACTTTTCCACGGAAAAGGCCTTCTTCCGAAAATGTCCTCACCTCGTCCATCTTAACTGACGGCTCTTGAATGAATTTTGCCTGAGGCAGTACAATCTCAACTACTTTTTTCTCCTCATCCACACCTTCAAGTCTTTTTTCTCAATAGCCTGCAAATCAACACCCCCTATCACAGTTGCTGGAACGATCAGTAGCAGTTAGAATGATAGTTTGCTAGCTTCAACTGTTTTATTTTTGAAAAAATGGGGCATAGTTAAAAATATTGTTATCACCAAGAAGGAGGCAGCTATTTTGAGTCAATTAGATGGTAAAGTCGCGTTTATAACAGGTGCCAGTTCCGGAATCGGAAGAGCCGCAGCTATAAAACTGGCCCAGGAGGGTGCAAAGGTTGCCTTAATCGATGTGAAGGAAGAAAACGCCAGGGATGTTAAGGAGTCAATTGAAGAGTCAGGCGGAAGTGCGCTGATCGTCGAATGCGATATTGCAAAGCCAAAAGAAATGGAACAAAGCTATCAAAAAGTTGTTGATGCATGGGGAAAAGTCGATATCGTATTTGCTAACGCAGGCATCAATGGTGTCATTGCCCCAATTGAAGACCTGGCTCCTGAAGATTGGGACGAAACAATCAACACGAACCTAAAAGGTACCTTTCTTACTGTAAAATATGCAATCCCATATATGAAGAAGCACGGCGGCAGCATCATCATCACGAGCTCAATTAACGGAAACAGGATTTATAAGAATTTCGGGATGTCTGCCTACAGTACTTCCAAAATCGGTCAAACCGGCTTCGGTAAAATGGCAGCCCTAGAACTTGCGCAATATAAAATAAAAGTCAATATCATTTGCCCGGGTGCTATTGAAACCAACATAGGGAAAAACACATTCCCGCAAGAGGATGAACTAGAAAAAATCAAAATCCCAGTTGAATATCCGGAAGGCAATCAACCATTGGAAGAACACGCCGGAAAGCCGGAACAAGTAGCAGACCTCGTGTTCTTTCTCGCCTCCGATCTGTCCTCGCATATTACCGGCACAGAAGTCTATATAGATGGGGCGGAATCACTGTTATAAAGAAAAATGCTCAGGGTTGCCTGAGCATTTTTCAAGTGTTAAACAATCACGGAGTTCTCCTTCGTGGAGTTCGTGTTTAGGCAGTAATTTAACCTTTTTGAACCCGCACTTTTCGTAGCATTTTATTGCTCGTTCATTCCACACTTGAGGATCCATGACGACCTTGTCGGCTTTCATTTGGGTAAAAAGAAACTCTGTCATCGATGTAACAAGCAAAGTTCCAATACCTCTATTCCAATAGTCGACTTCACCGATAAACTGATCAGTTCCGAAAATTCTTCCGCTCTCATATCCATACTCTTTTTTAGTGGCCTCATCCAATTCATAATATTGAATATAGCCAATTAAGTTACCTTCATATTCAATAATGCATTTAACTTCATCGTCATCTGAAGAGTAAAAAACCCTCTCGACTTTTTCTACATCGAAGGAATTATCCCTGCCTTCATAAAATTCAAGGACTGCCGGAGTAGAAAGCCATTTTGCTAATAAGAGTTTATCTTTTTCTTCTAATCTACAAACCTTTAAAGTGCCGAATTGATATACCACATTCATCCCTGCTTATTTTTATCCCATTCTTCTGCTAAAATTCCATAAACAACATGATCTACATAGTGATCATATAACCATTCTGCTTGCCGGATCCTGCCTTCTTTTACAAAGCCTAATCTTTCAGGAATTCCTCTGCTCTTCTTATTTTCCTCTGCAGCTCTGATTTCTACTTTGTTTAGTTTCAAATGGTCAAAAGCGTAATCAGTCAATGCCCTGGCAACCTTGGTCATGATTCCCTTGCCCTGGTATTCATGCCCGAGCCAATAACCGATATATGCCGTTTTATTTGACCAGTTGATACTGTTGAAGCCTGCTGTTCCGACTATTTCTCCTTCATATAAAATAACGGTCGTCATGCTTTTATTTTCAGCGTAACCTTTCATCGTTCCTTTTAAAAATTCTCTAGTATCTGCAACGTCCGTTGTAAAATCCAGCCAGGGGAGCCATTCTTTCAAATATTCCCGTGCATTTTCAGTTAGTTCAAACAGGCGATCCGCATCAGATACCTCTGTTAGTTTTAATGATAATTTTTCATCTATTTTATATAGAAACATTAGATTCCCTCCTGAATTGTTAAGTTTATAACTAGATACTATTCGACAAAAGCATTGTTTTTCCTTTTATTTCTAAGGACTTTATTCTAAAAAAAGAACTGCCAACTTAGCTGGCAGCCCTTAAAAAGTCTTTTATAACTTTTCCCCGTTTGTTATTATTACATCTTTATACCAGAAGAAGGACTTTTTCTTTTTCCGTTTCAATGTTCCGGTGCCATCGTCATGCTTGTCCACATAGATATAACCATATCTTTTTGAAAACTCGCCCGTTGACATGCTGACCATATCGATGCATCCCCAGCTGGTATAGCCCATCAAGTCGACTCCATCTTCAATCGCTTCGCCCATTGCTTTAATATGCTCGCGCAAATAGTCAATTCGATAGTCATCGTTGATGCTGCCGTCTTCTTCGAGTTTGTCATAGGCCCCCAGACCGTTTCGACGACGAAAAGAGGTATCTGATAACGATCGTAAAGTTTGTTCAGGCTGATACGCAACCCAACCGGGTCAATTTCCCATCCCCAATCGCTAACTTCAAGGAATGGATTCCGCACTCCACCGATAATATTTCCTTCTGAAGAATCTTCATCTGCTTTCTCTTTTTTCTCTGTACGTGACATATAGTAGCTAAACCCTACATAATCAACTGTTCCTTCCTTAAGCAATTCAAGGTCATCTTCCTCAATCTCCAATTGAATATTGTTTTCTTTAAAGCATCGATTCATGAAGGAAGGATACTCTCCCCGTACTTGAACATCACCGAAAAAATAATTGAAAATCTGCTCTTCTTTTAGTGCGTGCAGGACATTTTCCGGATTGCTATCAAATGGATAAACAGGTGCAAACAGAATCATGCACCCGATTTGCGATTCTGGAATGATCTCATGGCAAGCTTTGACGGCCATTGCGCTTGCGACTAATTGATGGTGGTATGCCTGGAAGGTTGGCTGGTATCGATCCTCTTCTTTTTCTATCGAAAATCCCAGACCGTTGATCGGCATGACAAGAGCACTATTGATTTCATTGAAGGTCATCCAGTACTTAACTCTGTCTTTGTAACGGTTTAAAATAGTTGTGGCATACCTTTTAAAGAAAGTAACAACTTTACGGTTACGCCAGCCGCCGTATTCTTTTACCAAATGAAGCGGCATTTCATAGTGGGAAATGGTCACAACAGGCTCAATTCCATGTTTATGTAGTTCGTCTAAAACATTGTCATAAAAAGCGAGCCCCTCCTCATTTGGCTCCAACTCATCACCATTCGGGAAAATCCGTGTCCAGGCGATTGACATCCTGAAAGCCTTGAAACCCATTTCTGCAAACAAAGGAATATCCTCTTTATATTGATGATAAAAATCAATTGCTTCATGATTCGGGTAGTATTGATCTGGCTTGATTTCAAAATCAAAGCCAGGTTTTGTTAAAATATCGTATCTTGCTTTTCCTCCTGGCAGAACATCCGCGACATTCACGCCTTTGTTCCCCTCGTTAAATCCACCTTCAATCTGGTTGGCAGCAGTAGCCCCTCCCCATAAAAAACCTTCTGGGAATTTATATGTTTTCATGGTTAGTACCTCCATATTAAATTCAGAAAGCAGGTTATTCGCTTCCCTCTGGAATATCTAGACCGAACGAGCGGGCTTGATTTACTTTACAGCTTTTCGCCTGGTGGTCGTGAACCTGTCACAATTCCGGATTTTTCTTGACAGCTTTTCGCTTAGTGGCGGTGAACCTGTCACAAATCCACCTTATTTTTGACAGGTTTTCACTCGTCTAAATCTATATCTCATTACACACTGCCTTAATTCCTCACTACAAATTCTTCCCCGCAGGACAATAAATCAACCCTACTAAAATTCCTTCTATTAATCAGTTCTAAACCTAGTATCCCGTCAATATCTTAGTGATAGGAAAGCCAATACTCTAGAAAAAGGTGATTGATGTGTTTGTTGTCCATTTTTATGATCAGAAAAATGAAATGCTGAATCAGTTGCTTAATCGTGTGCCCGTGGTTGGGGAGGATCTGAAAATCAAGGGTCGCAAAGCTAAGGTTTCGAGTGTGACGGAAATCGATGAGAAAACATACCATGTACAAGTTGCCTTGGAAGCGAAAGCGAAACCTGGCGTAGCGGCCGACCCTGGCAAAAAGAAGAAAAGGTAAACGGACATTACTAAGAATAATGGGGAATACTACCCAAAAAGGCGAACCACTTTTAAAGCGGTTCGCCTTCTCTAATTTATAATTTTAATCAGGATTTTTTGTTTTCAGTGAAACTGCCAGTGGCTTTTTATCCAAACAGTATTCCAATAGAACGATTTTGCCTTCAAGTTCAAGATGCTTAGCCAGGGCGATCACTTCTTCCCCTTCTTCAGTTGAGGACACAGACGAAATTCTTAAGTTGCCATCACTATTCTGGATATGATTAAATAGCTCTTCTTTTGACATTTTCACTTTCGTCTTCATCTTTATCACCCCTTATTAGGATTACCTTTCTTTACCCAGGGGTGATAGAGATAAATCAAGGGAATAAAACCCAGTTATGGTTATATGAACCTTGCTCCGAGCTTATTGGTTACCGACAAGACTGGATCCCTTGAAGTTGAAGTAGGCGAAATCACCGATGCGCTCAATTTCTTTAGTTATTATAGTTCCATTCGTTTTTACAAAGTCATAGGTTTCATCAACATCATCTACCAGAAAATTAAACAACACATGGCCTGAAGGCTTCAAATTAAACCCTGGGTCGAAGGTGTGATCGTCCAGGGTTAATCCTGTTTCAGATGTAACCGGGATGTTATGGACTGGTGATTCTACCTTTTCAGCATTAAATGGTATCCCCAGCAGGTTATAGTACCATTCTGCAGATTTTTTTAAATGGCTCACGTGGATAAAAACATTGTTTAATTTATTATAAAGTGGTGATTTCAAAGTTACTCCTCCTAAAATGTTAGTACTCTAATGGATTGTTTCCCTACCTTTCCCATAAGGCAGTTCTCCTGTTATCTTACTTCCGATTAGGATGTTACCTGTCCAGGATGTCATCCTTGTCCAAACCAGCATCTTTTGTTACCGAAAATTCATATTTGTTGTAACTGAATTTATCTCTTTTAAACAATTGCTCAATTTCCATTTCGAGATCCTCTAGTAACGGAAACGTAGACGAATGCCCAAGGCTTTTCAACACATGCCTGTAATACCATTCCTGTTGGCCTCTTTCGCGTTTGAACCTGCTCCAAACTTCTTCGCCACATTGTTCGACGTCCTCGCGAATAGACCTGACATTATGCAATTTGTCCGCGCAAGCTACCACGCGGATTTCCTCTGAAGCGGTTTTCAAAAACTCAATCGTGTGCTCTTTTCGCTCTTCCCAGAAAAGAGACTTGTCCGGCTCTGAGCACCCTTCGACGATTCTTGCAATTTCTTTTCCGAACTCTCGCTCTATATCTTCCATTGTTAAATCCGTATCTTCAACTGTATCATGCAGAATTCCGGCCGCTACCATTTCATCGCGGTATCCCGCTTTTTGCAAAATCATCCCCACTGCCACGGGGTGGGCAATATATGGGATTTTGGTATTTTTACGATATTGCCTTCATGTGCCATTGAAGCAATTTGCAATGCTTTATCAATTAAATACATCTTGATCTGCCTCCATTTTTTCCGATACTTATTACTTCTTTAGTTTCTCAGTAATTCCTTCCTTAGGAAAATGGCAAACTTGATTATTTTTCCCAAAATATTCTGCTATATTTAATATATAAACCTTTTGGAGGCTGACATGACAAAACTGACAGACCACTTAATCGTCATTTCATTTGACTGTCTTTCTGAGCATGATGTTCCATTGCTCAGGGAGCTGCCAAATTTTAAGGCTTTTATAGAAAACAGTTCTTTCTGTACGCAGGTGGAAACGATCTATCCTTCTGTTACATACCTTGCCATGCGACAATCGTGACCGGTAATTTACCTAATCGGCACGGTATCGTCAACAATACATTTATCCAGCCTGGCAAATTCTCACCAGACTGGTATTGGCACCGCCGACATGTAAAAGGGACAACCCTTTATGATGAGGCAAAAAAGGCGGGCATGAAAACTGCTGCTCTACTATGGCCAGTAACGGCTAAAGCCGATATAGACTACAACATGCCAGAAATTTTTGCGAACAGGCCCTGGCATCACCAGATTCCTGTTTCACTGTCCAATGGGAGTCCTAGGTATCAGCTTGAAATGAACTCGAAATTCGGTCATATCAGAAACGGATTGAGCCAGCCTGAGCTCGATGATTTCGTTTTGGAAGCAACAGTTGAAACTATCAAAACGAGGAAGCCTGAACTGATGTTGATCCATTTTGTCGATCTCGATCCCAGCGTCATATGCACGGTTTTTCATCAAAAGAAGCTAAGGCCGCGCTTCACCGCCATGACGTCAGACTCGGCAGAATCATGGAAGCACTCAACGAGGCGGGCATTGCTGAGAATTCAACTGTTGCCATACTTGGCGACCACAGTGCACTTGATGAGTCTAAAGTGGTGAAATTGAACGTATTATTTAAAGAACGCGGACTTATCCAAACCAATGCTTCAGGTAGAGTCACCGACTGGAAAGCCTATTGCAAGAGTTGTGACGGCTCTGCCTATGTGTATATAAAAGATCCAAATGATGATCCTGCGAAAAATCTAGTCACAGATATATTAGCTGAACTTTTAAAAGACGAGAGCAATGGCATTGAAGCAGCTATCACAGGTGCTGAGGCTAACGCAAAAGGAGCTGATGGAACAGCCTTCAGGATGCTGGAAGCTGCCAGAGGGTTTTATTTTAGCGAGGCAATTGATGGCCACTATATTGAAGAAGTGACTGAACAAGATGCCAGAACAAAAAAGTACACTTTTGCCTGCCATGGATACTCCCCTGAAAAAGAAGGTTATCACACTGTTTTCTTCGCAGCTGGAAAAGGTATTCGCCCAGGAATCTCCATCAAGTCTATGCATCTCGTGGATGAAGGCCCAACCTTTGCTCGCCTTCTTGGCCTTGACCTCGGCGATACAGATGGCTCCATCCTTGATGGGATTTTGGATATTTAGCACTAGGAAAGAAGGTCTTTGGGGGACTTGAAGCGAATTATATTACCAGTTGGAAGAGATATTTTATCGGTTAAGACGGTTTCACACGCTTGAGATTGCTTTATTTTAGGTTGAGAGAAGTTTTATTACCGGTTGGGACGCTTTTATTTCCGGTTGCGGCCATTTTATTACCTGTTGGGGCGCTTTTATCTCCGGTTGCAGCCATTTTATTTCCGGTTGGGGCATTTTTATCTCCGGTTGCAGCCATTTTATTACCTGTTGAGGCGCTTTTATCTCCGGTTGCAAAAATTTCATTACCGGCTGGGATACTTTTATAAACGTAGAGTAGATATCGTTCAACTTAATAGTCAAAAATACAATCTTATTGGGGGCAAAAGGATGAAAGGTTTACGAAGGAAGAGACCAGCTGGATTCGTTATGACTGGGCCAGCTCGGCTTATTCGATTATCATTTCGACGGCTGTGTTCCCGCTTTTTTATAAAGCTTCTGCTACTGAGGCTGGTGTGAGCCTTTCCAATTCAACTGCCTATTTGGGTTACACAATTGCAATCGCCACCTTTATTTTGGCATTGATTGGTCCTATCCTGGGGACAATTGCCGACTATAAAGGCATGAAAAAGCGTTTCTTCACTATATTCTTTACATTAGGAATCACCTTTACAGCAACTCTTGCCTTCGTGCCGAGCGGAAACTGGCTGATGCTGCTTGTCATCTACACCCTTGCCGTGCTCGGATCGACAGGTTCCAATGTTTTCTATGATGCCTTTATCGTTGATGTGACGACGGATAAACGGATGGACAGAGTTTCAGCTCGCGGATATGGGATGGGTTACATCGGAAGTACGATTCCATTCATCATCAGTATCGCAATCATTATTTTAGCACAGACAAAGGTCTTGCCAATTTCTATGACTCTGGCAAGTCAAACAGCTTTTATCATTACCGCCATCTGGTGGGGACTTTTCTCCATCCCCATGTTTAAAAATGTGCACCAAAAGCATTACATCGAGCGCGAACCGCAACTGGTGCTGCAAAGCTTTAGACGTTTAGGAAAAACCTTTAAGGAAATTCGGAAATACAGGGCATTATTTTTATTCTTATTAGCTTATTTCTTTTACATTGACGGCGTTGGAACAATCATTACGATGTCTACAGCCTATGGAACCGATTTAGGCATCAGTTCTACTAACCTATTAATCATCCTTTTTGCTACCCAGGTAGTTGCCTGGCCTTTCGCAATCTTATTCGGAAAATTATCCGAGCGTTTTACCGGTAAAAAATGCTTTATGTCGGAATTACTGTTTATATCTTTGTTTGTATCTACGCTTACTTCCTGGAAACAACGACTGACTTCTGGATCCTGGCAATGCTTGTTGCTACGTCCCAGGGCGGTATCCAGGCGTTAAGCCGATCTTATTTTGCAAAATTGGTTCCGAAAGCGAATGCAAATGAGTTTTTCGGATTCTATAATATCTTCGGCAAGTTTGCTTCAATCATGGGGCCGCTTATGGTCGGGCTTACAGCACAGCTTACTGGCAATTCGAGCATGGGAGTTTTCAGCCTCGTCATTCTGTTCGTTATTGGGATGGTCATTCTCGCATTTGTTCCAGAACCAGAAAAACAGCCTCAAGCACCTGAAATTGTCTAATCAATTGCCTCTGGGAAACCAGAGGCTTTTTTTTAAAAGGAGGTCTTCTAATAATCTATGAAAAAACTAAAGTTTTCCCTAATCATATTCGGCAGCCTGCTCCTAGTTTTCATCATTGTTACCATGTTCAATACCCTCACCTTGGAATCCCGGCAACCCTCACCCGAAAACTTTAACGGTAGTATCAAAGAAGACCATGCGATCGATACTCTATCAAAAGCGATTCAATTCAAGACTATTTCCTATCAGGACCGGAGCAAAATGGACTTGATTGAGTTCGACCGCTTCATTTCCTTTTTAGAACAGAGTTTTCCACTTGTACATGAAGAGCTTGAGCTTGAAAAAGTGAATAGCCATGCACTCGTATATAAATGGAAAGGAACAGACTCTACGAAGCTTCCAATTGGATTGACCAGCCATTACGATGTGGTTCCCGTTCTTGAAGGCACGGAGGAAAACTGGGAGCATGACCCTTTCAGCGGGACAATTGCAGACGGAAAAATTTGGGGACGCGGTACACTGGATGACAAAATCGGTGTGATTGGCATACTTGAAGCTGCAGAACATCTGCTCAAAGAAGGCTATCAGCCTGCCCGCGATATCTATCTCATGTTCGGTCATGATGAAGAAATCGGTGGTGATGAAGGAGCCGCAATGATTGTAAGCACCCTTAATGCACGAGGCATCAAGTTTGATTTCGTTTTAGATGAAGGAGGAGCAATCGTCGAGAACATGGTTCCAGGTGTCAATCAACCCGTTGGAGTTGTCGGTGTTTCTGAAAAAGGTTCTGCGACTGCGGAGCTGTCAATCGAAGGAAGCGGCGGCCATTCATCGCAGCCAAAAGACCGGACCAATATCGGAAGAATTGCCAGCGCGATCGCCAAGCTAGAAGAAACCCAGTTCCCCGCCGACCTGAAAGGACCTGGTGAGGATCTATTTGAGTTTGTCGCACCTGAAATGAGCTTTGCCATGAAATATGTCTTTGCCAACAAGTTTATTTTCGAGCCGGTTATCGAAAAATCCTGCTCCAGCAGCCTGCATCATCTGCGCTGATCAGGACAACGATCGCTCCAACCATCTTCCATGCAGGCGAGCAATATAACGCCCTTCCGGAAAAAGCTTCGGCTATTATCAATCTTCGCCTCATGCCAGGTGATTCGTTGGAAGAAGTTAAGGGGTATATCGAAAAAACGATTGATGACGAAGATATCAAAGTAACAATTGAAGGTTCAGAAGCCTCAGGTGTTTCTGCCGTTGACAGCTGGCATTTCAGAACAATTCAGCAAAGTGCGATAAATGTCTATGATGAAGCAGTCATCGCACCCTATCTGATGTTCGCCGGCTCTGATGCAAAGCATTATGACAGTATCGCCGAGAACACCTATAGGTTCCTCCCTGTCCAGTTGACATCTGAAGACCTGAACCGCATGCATGGGACGAATGAACACATCAGTATTGAAAACTATCTTAAGGCGATCAGTTTTTATATGGAAGTTATAAGAGAAGCGGATAAGGAACAATAGAGTAAGATTTTTAATGGAATGGGCGGAGGTATTTAATTAATAAAGCTCGCCCAATTTCTTTTGTTATTTAAAATTATTGTATTCCCTGGTGAACTCCCTTTTCGGGCAATTAAAAAGCTCAGGACTCCCTGGATAAATTCAACCTTTCATCATGTCCATAAGATTACAGTGTGATATGCTCCCTCTTTTCCCAAACTTTACAGTCAAATTATTTAGTTATTGTCTTGAAAAGCATCAAAATTTGCCGATATAAAAAAGTAGACC
>NZ_BAUW01000075.1 GCF_000517385.1 Mesobacillus boroniphilus JCM 21738
CTCCGCCGCAGAAGCGCTTTTTGCTTCTGCCGGCGGAGTTGAAGTTTCGAAGTTTCTAGGAGGCGACACTAGACAAGCGACTCGAAGGGCCAGGTGCTGGAGCTAGACACTAATCTAAATTGAAAAGTTAATACTATCTTATAACGCAACGACTCCCGACGATTGTCGGTTTTTTATGAAAACAGTTGCAAAAATTTGACCTTTACAATAAAAAAAAGTTATGATATCGACACATCTTTATCACAATAATAAAAACATCGCAGTCATTCTATTTAACCTTTTGGCAGGGATGTTTAGAATGAAACTGCAGGGCAATGCTGCAAAGGAGTTTTGACATGCTTTTTGATACACACGTGCACTTAAACGCAGAACAATTCAACGAAGATCTCCAGGAGGTCATTGACCGCGCAATTGCTGAAGGTGTTACGAATATGGTGGTTGTCGGTTTCGATGAAATAACGATTAAAAAGGCGATAGAACTGGCGGAAAGCTATGACTTTCTTTATGCGAGTGTCGGATGGCATCCTGTCGATGCGATTGATATGACCCAGGAGCATCTGGATTGGCTGAAAGAACTGGCAAGCCATCCAAAGGTTGTCGCACTTGGGGAAATGGGTCTTGATTATTACTGGGACAAGTCACCGAAGGAAATCCAGAAAGAGGTCTTCCGCAAACAAATCAGGCTGGCAAAAGAAGTGCAACTTCCTATTATCATACATAATCGTGATGCAACAGCAGACATAGTAGAGGTTTTAAAGGAAGAGAATGCCGGGGAAGTAGGCGGAATCATGCACTGTTTCAGCGGCAGCGTGGAAACTGCACTTGAATGCGTTGAAATGAATTTCTATATTTCGCTTGGCGGCCCTGTTACTTTTAAAAATGCAAAAAAACGAAGGAAGTCGCAGAGGCGCTTCCCTTAGACCGTCTTTTGGTCGAAACAGATTGCCCATACCTGACTCCGCATCCATATCGCGGAAAGAGAAATGAACCAGCCTATGTAAAATTGGTAGCTGAACAAATTGCAGAACTGAAAGGGTTAACTCTTGAGAAAGTGGCAGAAGAAACAGCCAAAAATGCAAAAAAATTATTCGGCATAAAGTGATAAAGAATGTTGTCGATTTTTCAACAAGGTTGTCCAAACTTTTTATGTTTCTAAAAAGTTCTACATGTCTCACTTGCGACATAGGATAACCGTGTCGATAACTCTTGCTTTTCTTTTTATGGAGCATCTTGCATAATAGGGACTACGCTTGGCAAGGGTGTCTGGGTTGACAAGTCGGCAACAATATCTTTATAATCACTCCGAGAAGAGGAGGCGTTTTTCATCGTGATTAATAGTATGAAAAACCTGTTTTCCAAGACTTTGAGTAAGAAGAAACTGGTGATTTTTTCTGCTAGTTTCGTAGTTTTTGCCGCTGTTCTTGGGTTCTTCATGTATGAAGGGACCAAAAAGACAGTTGCATTAACACTTGATGGCGAAGAAAGAGTCATTAAAACACACGCAGATACTATCCAAGATATATTTAATGATCTCAAGATTTCATTGCGCTCAGAGGATTATTTATCGCTGGCGGCAAACACGGAGGTTAAAAACAACCTATCGATTGTGTGGAAGCCGGCAAGACAGGTAGAGCTAATACAAGATCAGGAAAAGAAAACGTATTGGACAGCAGCCGATACTGTAGACGAATTCCTGAAAGAACAGAATATCGCTATAAACGAACACGACAAGTTAAACCAAAACCCAGACGCTAAATTAAAGCAAGATATGAAGATTGCCATTCAAAGAGCTTTCCCGCTCAAGGTTGTAGTAGGCGGAAAAGAGCAAGAGGTATGGTCGACTTCGACTACGGTCGCTGACTTTTTATCACAGCAAGGAATCACACTGAACAAAATGGACCGTGTTGAGCCTGCATTAAAGCAGAACGTCACTAAAGATGCCGTGATTAATGTCATTCGAGTTGAAAAAGTCACCGATGTAGTGGAAGAACCAATTAGCTATGCAGTCGTTACGAAAAATGACAGCAAACTGGATAAAGGAAAGCAGAAAGTCGTAACAGAAGGCCAGGAAGGCTTGCTTTCAAAGGAATATGAAGTAATCCTTGAAAACGGCAAGGAAGTATCAAGAAAACTGGTCAGTGAAAAGAAACTGAAAGAAAAACAGGATAAAGTCGTGGCAATGGGAACGAAGGTCATCGTAGCTCAAGTATCCCGTGGCTCAAGTGAACCGGCAGGGAAGGAATTCTATGTTTCATCCACAGCGTATACTGCTGACTGCAACGGCTGCTCCGGCTACACGGCTACTGGCATCAACCTGAGGGCAAATCCTAACATCAAGGTCATTGCAGTAGATCCAAGAGTCATTCCTTTAGGAACAAAAGTATACGTTGAAGGCTATGGCTATGCAATTGCTGCCGATAAAGGATCAGCTATAAAAGGCAATAAAATCGATGTCTTTTTCGCCTCAAAGTCGGATGCATACCGCTGGGGCCGCAAAACTGTTAAAATCAAAATTCTAAATTAATTCATGGATGCAGGGGAACCTTCCTCTGCATTTTTGTTTTTTCATTTTACGTTTAAGGTATAATAAGAAAAACGTAATCGCTTAAAAAACTTTACACCTATATAGACGATTATATTTCAAAAATGTTTCATTTATTTCAAAGAAAATTTATTTCTTTTTAAATTTGCTTGCGCTTTTTGATTAAAGAAAAGAATTTTAACCATCACACTTCGAGAAATGTCCAGCTCCAGCGCCTAGCCCCTCGAGTCGCTTGTCTAGTGTCGCCTCCTAGAAACTTCGAAACTTCAACTCCGCCGGCAGAAGCAAAAAGCGCTTCTTTGTTGGAGTCTCCAGTTTCTGCGTTTCTGGACAGTCGGCTATACTTTTCGATTTCGGTCCGCCCAATGAAGTCAAAGAACGACTTCACCGGTCGGCCCTCCGTGGCACACGATGTGCTAGACCCGCCAGCCACAGGACGTGGCGTTTTAAGGCGGGCAGCGCTTGTCGGGGCTGATCAAGGCGCTTGCGCTTTCAATTGGAGGAATCATGAAGTTAAAAGAAATTATTGTAGTTGAGGGTAAGGATGATACGACAGCGATCAGGCGTGCTGTTGACGCGGACACGATTGAAACGAATGGGTCGGCGATTAATGCGGATACGATTGAACGGATTCGGAACGCCCATGAAAAGCGGGGAGTCATTGTTTTTACCGACCCTGATTTTCCAGGTGAAAAAATCCGTAAAACTATTTCAGAACATGTTGCAGGGTGCAAGCATGCTTTTATCCCAAAGGAGTTGGCGAAGCCTAAATCCGGAAGGGGCCTTGGTGTGGAACATGCATCTCCCGAGGTGATCCGTGAAGCGCTGAAGGATGCTCAGGTAATGGACGCAGAGGCGGTTGAGGAGATTACCCAGGAAGACTTGATTGTTGCGGGCCTGATCGGCGGCCCAGGGTCCAGGGAGAGGCGTGAAAAGCTTGGCAGAATGCTGCGTATTGGTTATACAAATGGGAAACAATTGCACAAGCGCCTAATGATGTTTCAGGTGAAAAGACAGGATTTTGCAGCTGCACTGGCAGAAATCCTTAAGGAGGAACAAAATGCATAAAGATATTGCGACCCCGGTGAGAACGAAGGAAATACTGGATAAATACGGTTTTTCTTTTAAAAAGAGCCTTGGACAGAACTTCTTAATCGATACAAATATTCTGAACCGCATTGTCGACCATGCGGAGTTAACCGACCATAGCGGTGCGATAGAAATCGGCCCTGGAATCGGGGCGCTGACTGAGCAGTTGGCTAAAAGGGCGGAAAAAGTTGTGGCTTTTGAGATTGACCAGCGCCTGCTGCCGATATTGGAGGATACACTATCCCCTTATCCAAACGTAAAAGTCATTCATAGTGATGTATTGAAAGCAGATGTTCAAGCAGTGATGAAGCAGGAATTTAATGAGCAAGAAGATGTTATGGTCGTTGCCAACCTGCCATATTACGTTACAACACCGATCCTGATGAAACTGCTTGAGGAAAGGCTCCCGATCAGAGGAATCGTCTGTATGCTTCAAAAGGAGGTTGGCGATAGAATCTCTGCCAAGCCCGGAACGAAGGAATATGGTTCACTGTCAATTGCAGTGCAGTATTACACAAAGGCTGAAACAGTGATGATTGTTCCTAAAACGGTGTTTATGCCGCAGCCAAACGTAGATTCAGCCGTCATCAGATTGACATTGCATGATGAGCCGCCAGTGAAGGTGAAAGATGAAGACTTCTTCTTCCGCGTCACCAGATCGAGTTTTGCACAGCGAAGGAAGACAATTTTGAATAACCTGACAAGCCAGCTGCCGGATGGAAAGCAGAAGAAAGAAAGTATACAAGCTGCACTCCAGCAGGCAGGAGTCGAAGAGTCACGCAGGGGAGAAACTTGACGATCGAAGAATTCGCTCAATTGAGCAATGAGCTGTATCCATTTTTCCATTAAAGTCCGGGGATTTCCGGGCTTTTTTTGACGTTTAGGAATATAACCCGTGATTAAGGAATATAAACTACTTTTCAGGAAAAAACTCAACGGTTCAGTAATATATCAAGGATTTCAGGAATATAACAGCTAAACTCAGGAATATCCTTCCTTAATGAACCAATAAAGCAATCCTCCAGAGTCTCGAAAAGCACATGTCTATGGGTATCTGCATATTTTATGTAAGAATACCACTTAGCGCAGCCTGTGTGCGGTGCAATTGGAGTGAGGATTATGAATATTAACCTCATGGATATCGTCGGCAGGGTTTCGCATCAATGCGATATTATGTTCCGGGTTATCGATATCGGAGAGAAACATGGCAAAAAAATTGCGATATTATATGGTGAGGACTTCCGATTGATTGCGGATGCGCCCTATGAAGATTTAATCAAAATAGATCCGAGTATGCGCATGAGGCTGACAAAGGAATTCCGTTCACTTGAAGAACAGTCATATAGCTATTCAGGCAGGATGTAGATTTATTACAGCAAAAACAGGAATATGAAGCCACTGAGGGTTACAGCAAGTCTTATAACTACTTTCAGATGCCTGGGAAGGTGCTCCATATTGATGGAGATCCGAACTACTTGAAAAAGTGCCTGACACTATATGAGAAAGTAGGAGTCCCTGTCTATGGATTCCATTGCAATGAAAAAGAAATGCGGGATAAAGTCGGATCGCTGATTGATTACTACCGGCCCGATATATTGGTCATTACAGGACATGACGCTTATTCAAAGTCCAAGGGATCAATGGACGATCTGAATGCATATCGGCATTCCAAGCATTTTGTCCAGACAGTAAGAGAGGCAAGAAAGAAGGTTCCGCATCTGGACCAGCTGGTCATATTTGCTGGAGCGTGCCAATCTCATTTTGAATCGTTGATCCATGCTGGAGCCAATTTTGCCAGTTCCCCTTCAAGAGTGAATATCCATGCGCTTGATCCTGTCTATATCGTCGCTAAAATCAGCTTTACACCGTTCATGGAGCGCATTAATGTGTGGGATGTACTTCGCAATACCTTGACTGGTGATAAGGGTCTTGGCGGCATCGAAACAAAGGGAGTATTAAGGACAGGAATGCCATATAATAAAAATTCGTCGGACTGAATAAAATACGGTCCGGCGTTTTTTATTTTTTTGGTACATATTTTATCGCATTAAAGGCTACGCTAAAATTGTTGAAATTTAGAAGAAAAAGAAGTCCAAAATATATTGACTTTTAAATTTAAGTACTGTTATAATTTATGTTTTTGTTTGACTAAATAGTGTCAGCGTGTTATAATTTACACAGTGAGGTGGACCGAATGCCAAAAACATTATCGGATATCAAAAAAGCGCTTGATTCAAACTTAGGAAAAAGACTCATGCTAAAGGCCAACGGAGGACGGAGAAAGACGATTGAACGTTCTGGCGTGTTAGCCGAAACTTATCCTTCTGTTTTCGTCATCGAGCTTGACCAGGATGAAAATGCTTTTGAACGTGTTTCGTACAGCTACGCAGATGTTTTAACTGAAACAGTGGAAATTACCTTCTTTGAAGATACAACAGGATCAATAGCTTTGAGCTAATTTTTTGGCTCAATGCAGTACAGGCAGTCAACTCTCGGGTTAGCTGCTTTTTATTTTGCCTTTTTTAAAGAGGGCGCACATGAAAATCCCTTTTTTCAAAATACTAAGGAAACCGCGGTGGTGAAAGGAGATGGTAGTAATGGGCAGAAGAAGAGGGATTATGTCTGAAAGGTTGAAGGAAGAGCTTGCGAAAGAACTTGGCTTCTATGATGTTGTCCAGAATGAAGGATGGGGCGGCATAAAGGCTAAGGACGCAGGTAACATGGTGAAGCGAGCCATCGAGCTGGCCGAACAGCAGCTTGTGAACCAGAACCGCTGACCCCGATAAAAAATTCTTTGTAAACTGCCACACAGCTGTTTTTTGCAGTTGCCAATAAAATTCAGATCCATCGCGGTGCCGGGGCTATTGCTCCGGCTTTTTGCATATTCAAAATTGAGAGAAACCTCCATGTATCCTCCTGCAATTCTAATTCTTTGTGAAATCACTGTATTCACGATTATGCAAGTGATAAAATAAAGGAATGTTTCTTGCAGAGGAGTCTTAACATATTTTACTCAGAGAGTATGTTTTTAAATTGGAGAATTGTCCAGTTCAAGCGACTCGAGGGGCTGACCAAGGTGCTTGCGCTTTTCTTTTCTTTTTGTGGTAAAATAGGACAAAATGTGGAATTCGTTTAAAGTAGGTGGAGGTTGTGAAGGTTTTAGTGAAGGCGCCAGCAAAAATCAATTTGTCACTTGATGTTTTGTATAAACGTCCGGACGGTTACCATGAGGTGGAAATGGTCATGACGACGATTGATTTGGCTGATCGCATTGAACTTAGTTTACTAGAAGAAGACAGGATTGTAATCCATTCCCATAATCGGTTTGTACCTGATGATCAGCGGAATCTTGCTTACCAGGCAGCGCGTCTGTTGAAAGAGAGGTTCCAGATTAAACAGGGTGTTATTATCGGCATTGAGAAGACTATTCCGGTGGCAGCAGGGCTTGCTGGCGGCAGCAGTGATGCAGCGGCAACGTTAAGAGGCTTGAATAAGCTATGGAAGCTTGGTCTGTCATTGGACGAGCTTGCTGTGCTTGGCGCTGAAATTGGTTCGGACGTTTCTTTCTGTGTTTACGGAGGAACTGCGCTTGCAACAGGCAGAGGGGAAATTATCGAACAACTGCCGGCACCGCCGACGTGCTGGATTGTTTTGGCGAAGCCATTTATCGGTGTATCGACCGCAGAAGTGTATCGTCGTCTAAATGTAGAGAAGGTTCAGCATCCGCCTACAAAGCAAATGATATCCGCGATTGAAAATGGAGATTTTCATGGGGTCTGCAACAGTGTCGGAAATGTTTTGGAAGATGTGACGCTTTCGCTTTATCCTGAGGTAGCGCAGATCAAGGACCAAATGAAGAGGTTTGGTGCTGACGCCGTTTTGATGAGCGGAAGCGGACCGACAGTATTCAGCCTTGTCGCCCATGATTCGCGGATGCATCGTATTTATAACGGCCTACGAGGGTTCTGTGACCAAGTATTTGCTGTGAGAATGCTTGGAGAGCGCCACAATCTTGATTAAATCCGTATAATAGTGGTATATTAACCTTAAATATTCGGATTTTGGAGGTTCTTGAATGAAATTTCGACGCAGCGAGCGTTTGATCGATATGACTACCTATTTACTGGAACATCCGCGCCAATTGGTACCGTTAACCTATTTTGCCGATAAGTATGGTTCAGCAAAGTCTCGATCAGTGAAGATCTCGGAATCATCAAAGAAACATTTGAACAGCGGGGAATCGGTGTCCTTCAGACTGTGCCTGGCGCTGCCGGGGGAGTCAAGTTCCATGTCCAGGTCAGTGAAGAAAAGGCCAGGAAGGTAATCGATGAACTGTGTACCGTAATGGCAAGTCCTGATCGATTGCTGCCAGGCGGTTACCTTTATATGAATGATATCCTTGGAAATCCAGCGATTGTGCAGGAAGTCGGAAGGCTGCTTGCATCTGCCTTTGCAGATAAGGATATCGAAGTTGTCATGACCGTGGCTACGAAGGGGATTCCAATCGCTTACGCAGTCGCAAGCTACTTGAATGTTCCTGTCGTGATTGTCAGAAGGGATAGCAAAGTGACGGAAGGGTCGACGGTCAGTATCAACTATGTTTCAGGTTCTTCAAAAAGAATCCAGACGATGGTGCTATCAAAGCGCAGCCTTGCAGAAGGTTCGAAGGTTCTGATTGTCGATGACTTCATGAAAGCAGGCGGTACGGTCAATGGCATGATCAACTTGCTTGAAGAGTTTAATGCAGAGTTAGCGGGGATCGCGGTACTGGTTGAATCGGAGAATATCGAAGAAAGACTTGTCGATGAGTATCTTTCACTCGTCCGGCTGTCAGATGTAGACGTAAAAGAACGAAATATTACCGTGAGTGAAGGAAATTATTTCGCTCGCAGAGAATAGTTGTTCATATAACAAATAGACGAGGTGACAATATGAATATTGTACAAACTTCAAACGCGCCTGCCGCTATCGGTCCATATTCGCAAGGTGTAGTTGTGAACAATCTTTTCTACAGCTCTGGCCAGATTCCTTTGACTCCAGAGGGGATAATGGTCGAAGGAGATATACAGGTCCAGACGCATCAGGTATTCAAAAACTTGCAAGCTGTTCTAGAGGCAGCAGGTGCATCGCTTGAAACAGTCGTAAAAGCAACTGTCTTCATCAAAAATATGGATGAATTCGCTCAATTGAATGAAGTATATGCAGAGTATTTCAACACACATACACCAGCACGCTCCACTGTAGAAGTGGCAAGACTGCCAAAGGATGCCTTGGTAGAAATCGAAGTAGTAGCGCTCGTTAAATAAACGAGCGTTTTTTTTATCTTATAAGAAAGAAAGTATAAAACTTTTTACTTAGATTAGTGTCTAGCTCCAGCGCCTAGCCCCTCGAGACGTTTCGGTCCGCCCGATGAAGTCAAAGAGTGACTTCACCGGTCGGCGCTTGCGCTTTTCTTATATTGTTGAAAAAGTGAGATCTAACATTAGGAAGAGACTGTATAAATCACAAGAAAGGGCAACATGTGCCAGACAAGGGAGAAAAAGGGTTTGACGGTCACAAGAATGGCAAATATATATACTTCAATGGGAAAAATAGTCAGACAGTAGAAAACTCAAGAAAGAATTGCCTCATTAGGGTAACTGCACTTAAGGCTTACACACTCTACTGGATTCCAGAAAGCATCTATTTGCCTTTATGAACATTTATAACACAAAACTAATTCTGGATAAATAGATAAGAAAGAGATTAAGTTGATGAAAGTGTTTTTAGAGTTTTTTTGCATCGTCAATAGCCGAAAAAGCCTATTTTATGAAGATGGAACAGCTTGTAAAGGCTTTCTTTATGAAAAAGTTCACAAATTCGACCAAGTTTTTCAAAAAAATTTTCTTGTAAAAGAAGGAGATTTGATTTCAACGTGGAATTATTTAACTAGAATTTTATCTATTTGTAAAGGTGGTGAACAGAATGGAAGTAACTGACGTAAGATTACGCCGCGTTAATACAGATGGACGGATGAGAGCGATCGCTTCCATCACGCTTGACAACGAGTTTGTTGTCCATGATATCAGGGTGATTGATGGAAACAACGGCCTATTTGTTGCAATGCCAAGTAAACGCACTCCTGATGGCGAGTTCCGTGATATCGCGCATCCGATTAATTCGGGTACACGCGGAAAGATCCAGGATGCTGTTTTGGCAGAGTACCACCGTTTAGGTGAGTTAGAAGTTGAATTCGAAGAAGCCGGCGCTTCCTAGAATATATAATTGCATAACAACAAGAGCCTGCTGTATTAGTAAGGCTCTTTTTTATTTCCCGTTTGTCCCCAAACCAAACCAGTTTTTATATTTTTTTCTTTTTTTATAGGAATACTCTACCCCTAAACTGACAAATAATTGTACTTGTTCTTCTATTCTTGAAATGGCTGGCTATTTAAGATATATTCGTAATGGATAAAAAGGTAAATTGGAGGCCTGCTAATGTCTAATCGTTATGCCATCATTTTAGCAGCCGGCCAGGGAACAAGAATGAAGTCCAAATTGTATAAGGTACTTCACCCTGTATGCGGCAAGCCAATGGTACAGCATGTAATTGACCAGGTGAAAAGTCTTGATATAAACGAAATCGTGACCATTGTCGGTCATGGAGCGGAAAAAGTGAAAGATCAGCTCGGTGAAGATAGCCAGTATGCCCTTCAGGCAGAACAGCTAGGAACTGCTCATGCTGTGCAGCAGGCAGGTGACTTGCTTGCAGATAAAGAGGGAGTCACAATCGTTGTCTGTGGTGATACTCCGCTGATCAAGGATGAAACAATGGAAGCTCTTTTCAAGCACCATGAAGAGACAAACGCCAAAGCAACTATCCTGACTGCGAGAGCTGAGGACCCAACTGGCTATGGCAGGATTGTCAGGAACGGAGAAGGTTTTGTTGAAAAAATTGTTGAGCATAAGGATGCGAGCGAGCAGGAAAGAAGCATCAATGAAATAAACACTGGTACATATTGCTTCGACAATCAAATGTTATTCGATGCGATCCAAAATGTATCAAATGATAATGTCCAGGGAGAATATTATCTTCCGGATGTCATCGAGATCCTGAAAAACCAGGGTGAAATCGTATCTGCCTATGTGACAGATAACTTCGCGGAGACGCTTGGCGTCAATGATCGCGTCGCTCTTGCCCAAGCTGAACGCACGATGAAAAAGCGGATCAACGAGTATCATATGCGCAATGGCGTATCGATCATCGATCCTGATAACACGTATATTGAACCGGATGTGATGGTTGGACAGGATACAGTTATTTTCCCGGGTACGAAGCTTTCTGGCAGCACCTTCATCGGCTCTGAATGCCAGATTGGACCTAATACTGAAATCAGCAACTGCGAAATTGGAAACAATACAGTTATTCGCCAATCAGCTGCCTTCGACAGCATAATTGGCTCCGAAGTAAATATCGGGCCTTTCGCGCATATCAGGCCGGAATCTAATATCAATGACGAAGTGAAAATCGGCAATTTTGTCGAAATTAAAAAAGCGGTATTTGGCAAAGGAAGCAAAGCTTCCCACCTTAGCTATATCGGTGATGCAGAAGTCGGTGCCGATGTGAATATCGGCTGCGGATCCATCACAGTGAATTATGATGGCAAAAATAAGTTTTTGACCAAGATTGAAGATGGCGTATTCATTGGCTGTAATTCCAATCTTGTTGCACCAGTGACGGTTGGTAAAGGCGCATATGTAGCAGCCGGCTCCACGATCACTGAAGATGTTCCAGGTGAAGCACTGGCGCTTGCTCGCGCTCGTCAAGTCAACAAAGAAGATTATGTAGGGAAAATGAACGTAAAGAAATAAGAGTCTTGGAGGTCCATAATGTCAAACCAGTATCTTGATCCAAATTTGAAGGTTTTTTCACTTAACTCAAATGTTGAACTTGCCCAGGAAATCGCGAAGGTAATCGGAGTAGAGCTAGGAAAATGCTCTGTTTCCCAGTTCAGCGACGGAGAAATCCAGATTAACATTGAAGAAAGCATCCGTGGCTGCGATGTGTATGTCATCCAGTCAACTAGCTCTCCAGTAAATGAGAACATCATGGAATTGTTGATCATGATTGATGCATTAAAGCGGGCATCAGCTAAAACAATCAATATTGTTATGCCTTATTACGGCTATGCAAGACAGGATCGTAAAGCACGCGCGCGTGAGCCAATCACGGCTAAGCTTGTGGCGAACCTGCTCGAGACAGCGGGCGCAACTCGCGTGATCACGCTTGACCTTCACGCTCCGCAAATCCAAGGATTCTTTGATATTCCAATCGACCACTTGATGGGAGTGCCAATCCTTGCTGACTACATCAAGAACAAGGAATTGAAGGGAGACGTCGTCATTGTATCTCCTGATCATGGCGGAGTTACACGTGCAAGAAAGATGGCCGAAAGATTGAAAGCACCGATTGCGATCATCGATAAGCGCCGTCCAAAGCCGAATGTTGCTGAAGTTATGAACATCGTTGGTAATATTGAAGGCAAGGTTGCCATTTTGATTGATGATATTATCGACACTGCAGGAACAATTACATTGGCTGCAAATGCGTTAGTTGAAAATGGAGCACTTGAAGTATACGCATGCTGTACACACCCTGTATTGTCAGGTCCAGCAATTGAGCGTATCGAAAACTCCAAGATTAAAGAACTGGTTGTGACAAATTCAATCGCACTTGCGGAAGAAAAACGCGTTGACAGGATCCATCAACTGTCTGTTGCTCCATTGATTGGGGAAGCGATTATCCGCGTCCACGAAGAGCAATCAGTCAGCACATTATTTGATTGATTTTTTATAAGGAATTACAGGCTTGCCAATTGGCAAGCCTACTCTTGTTTTTCTTTGCTTTTACATACGGTCTGAGGTGACCAAGCGCTTGCGCTTTTCTTACGCCTTACCGAAGAAGAGGCTGAAGCTGTCAAGAAAAGCTCGTAATTGAGACAGCTTTTGAGAAAAAGAGGCCAAAGCTGTCAAAAACCTGTAGCAATTTCCCATGGAGAGCGAAAGTGCCTGGAATGAAACTCAACAGTCATATTTAATAGAGCCTCTAAAAAAAGTAGAACGTTTAGACCTTCCTATTTTGGGGCATTTTTATATAGACAAGTACTTACGAAAAAGGAAGGGGACAAAACCATGAGTGCAGTATTGAAAGCAAAAGAGCGCACAGGTACTCAACGTTCTATTTTGAGGAAATTACGCCAGGAGGGCAATATTCCAGCAGTTGTCTATGGAAGGTCAACTGATAGTAAGTCGATTTATGTAGACAGCATCGAGTTTGTGAAGACCATTCGCGAAAATGGGCGAAATGGCGTCATTTCACTTGATTTGGGCGGCAGCCAGCATAGCGTCATGCTGACTGATTACCAGGAAGACCACATCAAGAATGAGATTCTCCATGCAGATTTCCTTGTTGTCGATAAAAGCTCCAAGGTACATGCAAGCGTCCGAGTAAACCTCGTGGGCGATGCTGCGGGTGTCAAGGACGGCGGCGTACTTCAGCAGCCGATACACGAAGTGAACATTACCTCGACTCCAGGCAATATCCCTGAGTCAATTGATGTGGATGTCACAAACCTGCAAGTTAATGAAAACCTGACACTTGCTGATATCAAAACAGGAAATTACGAAATTAATGATGACGAAAACACGGTAATCGTTTCAATCCTTCCTCCTAAAGTGGAAGAAGAGATCAATTCTGGAGAAGAACAAGAACCAGGAGAGCCAGAAAATGAAGAAGGAAGAGAAATTAAAGCGAGCGAAGAATAAAGCTGCAGTAGACGTAGCCTGAAAGGGGTTACGTCTTTTGCGGTTTTCATGTACATTATAAATAGAAAGTATTTCTGGTTTTCCCCTGAATCAAGGGGAATAATCCAACTAAAAGAAATGATATGTGTTTGGTTAGGGGTGTGGAATGTGAAGTTATTTGTTGGACTTGGGAATCCAGGAAGGCAATATGATAAAACAAGGCACAATATTGGCTTTGAAGTCATTGATGAGTTATCAAAACGATGGAATATTCCATTGGATCAGGCAAAGCTTAAAGGCTTATATGGAAAAGGATTTGTCGGTGGTGAAAAGGTTATCCTGCTTAAGCCTTTAACCTATATGAACCTTTCTGGGGAGTCAATCAGGGCCATTATGGATTTTTATGATATGGATGTGGAGAATCTAGTCGTGATCTATGATGATCTCGATATGCCGACGGGAAGAATCAGATTGCGCCAAAAAGGCAGCGCTGGCGGCCATAATGGAATTAAGTCGACGATTGCCCATACTGGAACACAGGAATTCAAGCGAATCAAGGTAGGCATCAGCCGCCCTGCAAACGGAATGGCGATCACGGATTGGGTACTAGGCCGTTTTACCGGGGAAGAAAACGAACAGATGGCTGAAGCGGTAAAGAAATCTGCCGATGCATGTGAGGAATGGATTAAAAAGCCTTTCTTAGAAGTTATGAATACATTTAATCAATAGAAGAATTTATGGAAGATGGCGAAATAAACATGCCAATCTTATGATCAAGTAATATAATGTAAAAATAGAATCATACAATAGGCTAAGTGCATAAGTTCCTGCCAAAGAGTCAATAATGAATAATGACTTAATTTGAGGGGGACGGGCATGGCTATACATTATCATTGCCGTCATTGCGGCACGAAAATTGGCTCACTGGACAGTTTGTCTGTCCACAGTGAAAGTTTAGGCTGCATAAGCTGAACGAGGAAGAGCGCCAGGAGATGGTTTCTTACGCAGGAAATGGTGACATCCATATAAAATCGATCTGTGAAGACTGTCAGGAAGCCCTGGAACGCAACCCAGACTTCCACCAGCATGACTACCTGATTCACTGACAAGCTTTGGATTCCTCATCCAAAGCATTTTTCTGTTTGTACATTGGCCATCATTTTTAAAAGGAAAGATTAGCATTTTTTATAGAGAGGGAGAGGTTTGGATGCAGGGGCTGAAAGCTCTAATTAGTCATCAGGATGATGTCCAATCTGTTATTTCCGGAATGGATGCGGGGCTTAGGGAACAGCTCGTCGCAGGGCTGTCTGGTTCGGCGAGGACTGTCTTTTTAGCCGCAATCTATGAACAGACAAAGCGCCCCGTCCTGATCGTCACACATAATTTATTGCAAGCACAAAAACTATATGATGATCTTGGTAATTTAATAGGGGAAAATGATGTTTATCTTTACCCGGCAAATGAATTGATTGCCGCTGAAATAAGTATTTCAAGCCCTGAGCTGAAGGCACAGAGAATAGAAGCCCTGAATCATTGGAGCAAAAAGAAGACAGGAATTGTGATAGTCCCAATGGCTGGCCTGAGGAAGATGCTGCCGCCAAAGGATTTATGGTCGAAATTCCAGCTGACATTCAAGCTTGGTGAAGAGATCGATCTCGAATCGGTACTTAACCTGTTAGTCAGCATGGGCTATGTTAGGGCGGGAATGGTTTCGGCTCCAGGTGAATTCAGCCTCCGCGGCGGGATTATTGATATTTATCCACTGACATCGGCAGATCCAATCAGGATTGAGCTGTTTGATGCTGAGGTTGACTCAATTAGGACATTTTCGCTTGAGGACCAGCGCTCGAAGGAAAAAATGAAGAGGGTGGCAATTGGACCGGCGACAGAAAACCCAATCGAGAGTGAACAGCTCGACCGTCTGATCACGGAGCTGGAAAAAGGGCTCTCAGGCAGCTTGAAGAAGCTTAAGGATGATAAAGCGAAGACGCTGATGTCACAAAATATTGGCTATGAATTGGAACAGCTTCGCAATGGTCAAAAACCTGATCAAGTATTCAAGTACTTATCCATAGCGTACGAAAAGCCTCAAAGTTTAATAGATTACTTGCCGTCTAATGGTTTCCTGTTCATCGATGAAATAAGCAGGGTTCAGGAGATGAATGAGTCTCTTAGCAAGGAAGAAGCGGAATGGTATACGAGTCTCCTCGGTGAAGGGCAGATCATCCAGGACCTGAAGATTTCGCACCAGCTGCCTGACTTGATGAGTAAAGCCGGAAAGCCAATTGTGTATCTATCTTTATTCTTAAGGCATGTTCCAAACACGAGTCCGCAAAACATCATCAATATTTCCTGCAAGCAAATGCAGAATTTCCATGGACAGATGCATGTGCTTAAGGGTGAGGTCGACCGCTGGCGCAAAGGAAACTATGCGGTTATTTTCCTTGGTCCGGACGCCGAAAGAGTCAAAAAGCTAGAGCGTGTTCTTGAAGACTATGAAATTGATGCAGTAAAAATGGGCAGCAAGCAGGAGTTGCTGCCGGGAAAAGTACAGATTATCCAGGGCAGCCTGAATACGGGCTTTGAATTCCCAATCCAGAAAATAGCTGTGATTACGGAAGAGGAACTCTTCAATAAAAAAACAAAGAAGCCTGCTAGAAGACAAAAGCTGTCGAATGCAGAGCGGATCAAGAGTTATTCAGAGCTTAAGATTGGCGATTATGTCGTCCATATAAACCACGGGATCGGGAAATACCTGGGCATCGAAACGCTTGTGATCAATGGAGTCCATAAGGATTATCTCCATATCCGCTACCAGGGAACGGATAAGCTGTACGTCCCGGTCGAGCAGATTGACCTTGTCCAGAAATACGTTGGCTCAGAAGGTAAAGAACCTAAGGTCTACAAGCTCGGCGGCAGTGATTGGAAACGGGTCAAGAGCAAGGTTCAGTCCTCTGTCCAGGATATCGCGGACGATTTGATCAAGCTTTACGCAGAGCGTGAGGCTAGCGTTGGGCATGCTTTCTCTCCTGATGGCGAGATGCAGCGCGATTTTGAATCTACGTTCCCATATCAGGAAACAGAAGACCAGGTTCGTTCAATTCATGAAATCAAGCTTGATATGGAACGTGAACGTCCGATGGACCGCCTGCTTTGCGGAGATGTCGGCTATGGCAAAACTGAGGTGGCAATCAGGGCTGCCTTCAAGGCGATTGCTGATGGTAAACAGGTGGCCTTCCTTGTGCCAACGACCATCTTAGCGCAACAGCACTATGAGACCCTCAGGGAAAGGTTCCAGGACTTCCCGATTAACATTGGTTTGTTGAGCAGGTTCCGTACCCGCAAGCAGCAAACGGAGACGATCAAGGGACTGAAGGCCGGAAGTGTTGATATTGTTGTTGGAACCCACAGGCTCTTATCAAAAGAAATCACTTACAGCGACCTTGGCCTGCTGATCATCGATGAAGAACAACGCTTTGGAGTAACACACAAGGAAAAAATCAAGCAGCTAAAGACGAATGTAGATGTCTTGACTTTGACGGCGACGCCCATTCCAAGGACGCTGCACATGTCGATGCTCGGTGTCAGGGATTTATCAGTCATTGAAACGCCGCCTGAAAACCGGTTCCCTGTCCAGACATATGTCATGGAATACAATGGGGGACTTGTCCGTGAGTCGATTGAACGAGAGCTTGCCAGGGACGGACAAGTATACTTCCTTTATAACCGAGTTGAGGATATCGAAAGGAAGGCTGAAGAGATTTCCATGCTTGTGCCAGATGCACGTGTTACTTTTGCACACGGCCGCATGACTGAAAATGAATTGGAATCTGTCATGCTTGGTTTCCTTGAAGGAGAATATGATGTCCTGGTCAGCACGACAATCATTGAGACAGGTGTGGATATTCCAAATGTAAATACACTGATTGTTTATGATGCAGATAAAATGGGTCTTTCCCAGCTTTATCAGCTAAGAGGACGGGTAGGACGCTCGAACAGGGTAGCCTACGCCTATTTCACTTACCGGAAAGACAAGATTCTCACTGAGGTGGCGGAAAAACGCCTTCAGACCATCAAGGAATTCACCGAGCTTGGCTCTGGTTTTAAGATCGCGATGCGTGACCTCTCAATACGTGGTGCCGGTAATCTGCTCGGTGCCCAGCAGCATGGCTTTATTGACTCAGTCGGTTTTGATCTTTATTCACAGATGCTCAAGGAAGCAATTGAGGAACGGAAGCCTGAGAAGGATCAAGTCCGCAAGCCTTCGATTGAAATTGATCTTGAACTTGATGCATATATACCTGATAGCTACATCTCTGAGGGGCACCAGAAAATCGAGATGTATAAGCGTTTCCGTGGTATAGAGACATTGAAGGATATCGATGAATTGAAAGAGGAAATTACCGACAGGTTCGGTGAATATCCTGCAGAGGTGGAAACCCTATTTAAGGTAGCGGAACTTAAGGTCTATGCAATCACCGCAGGTGTGGAAACAATCAAACAGGTAAAGCAGGATGTAACGATTCTTTTAACAGAGGATGGAAGCAGCAGAATTGATGGTCAGAAGGTGTTCAAGCTAAGCAGCCAATACAGGAATGCAGTCGGGCTTGGAATGGATGGCAAAAAACTGAAAATGGTCGTTCACATGGGAGGCATGAAAAACGACCGCTGGTTCGACATAACTTTCGAGATGATTAAGGGACTTCATGACTCCCAAAAAGAACAAGAAAATACAGTTTCGTAACCATATGGAAATAATTTGTAATCTAAATGTAAAATGATACAGTGTTTCAAAAAAGTTAGACAAGGGTACTTTTTGTGTGTACGCAATTATTAGCTGGAAGGTTTATCCGTTTTTGGCACCTTTATCACTTCAAAGAAAATAATAATGAGAAGTGTATAGAACTTTCCATATGAAAGATACTAAGTTCAAATCTTGGTAAGGTTGATTAATAAAGGCATTATCTTTATCGAAGGCTCATTTCGTAAAACTTAGGCAAAAGGATTATTTCTGAAAAGCAAGAATCAATACAAAAACAACCTTACCTACAAAAATAATCATCAGATGAAAGTGAGGCAACGTTGGATGAAAGCAACTGGTATTGTTCGTCGAATCGATGATTTAGGTCGTGTCGTAATTCCTAAAGAAATTAGAAGAACACTTCGTATCCGTGAAGGAGATCCACTCGAAATCTTTGTGGACCGTGATGGTGAAGTCATTTTAAAGAAGTATTCACCAATCAGTGAACTGAGCGATTTTGCGAAGGAGTATGCAGAAGCGCTGTATGATAGCTTAGGCAACCCGGTATTGATTTGCGATAGAGATACTTATATCGCATTGGCTGGAGGTTCCAAGAAGGACTACTTGAATAAAACATCAGTGAACTTGTTGAAAAGACGATGGAAGACCGCACTTCGTCCCTTGTGAACCAGCAGACTAACATTTCGCTTGTTGAGGGGAATGAAGAGCCTGCATCTGCCTATACAATAGGGCCGATTATCGCAAACGGAGATCCAATCGGGGCAGTCATTATCTTCTCTAAAGAAGGCTCATTGGGAGATGTGGAACAAAAAGCTGTTGAAACAGCTGCAGGCTTCCTGGCAAGACAGATGGAGCAATAATCAAGATTCGTGATTTTACTGTATTATAATCTTACCTGAAAGGGCAGCTGACAAGGCTGCCTCTTTTCA
>NZ_BAUW01000074.1 GCF_000517385.1 Mesobacillus boroniphilus JCM 21738
CCATACATCCTCATATGTTTTACGGATAAGAGGATGACTGGTGATAAATGCCTGAAAATAAGATATTCTTTCCTCAGTCGGCCTTTCCAATAATTCTTTAGGAAATCCCTGTTCCATAGTCATATTAAAACTCCCCGTATACTATTCTGCGATTTCGATTAAATTTATTTTCTTCTTTTGATGTAGCTTCAGATTGTAGTTTTTCCTTGTTCCCTTTTGGTAAAGATTTCACTTGCTTCTCCATTTTATTGCTTTTTCCACCCTCTAAAACCGTTAAAGCTACCTTCACTTCCTTATCCCTTAATCTTTGCATCTGTAGCCTTTCAACATCTTGTGCTGAACGCAAAAAATCCACTAACTGCTTAACGCTAACGGATGCTTTTTGCCCCTGAACTTTTTTTCTTTGACGTAACTCCTCAAAGGAAATTTGGATTTCTTTTTCAGTACGATTACTGAGATCCGTTTGATATTCTGAACGCAGCTGGATCCATCGCTTTTTTACATAAGCATATGCTACTCCCATATTAAATGGATCATATCTAACTTCCACTTGTTTACCTTCTACATCTGGATCGTATAGTGAATTTGACCAGTAATAGAAATGGTTAATTTTAACTCCACGCCCAGGTTGGACCTTTGCACTCCCCTTCTTAGTTGTCGGCAAAGTAAGCATCCGAAATAACTCATCATCCCCAATTAAAGTAAAATTACGCTTACCGGTTTTTGCTATTCCATTTTAAAAAACCTCTCTTGGGCTTTGTCCCAAAGTAGAGTGTTCCAAGGTGTCATAAATTTCATAAAGCCATTTAAATAGATACTCTGAAAATAAGGGTAGTGTCCAAACTGCATGTTTCCTAGGTGAAATTTCTTTTGACACTTGGCGTACGTTAGTCATCAACTGTGTATTCCCGACCAAATTATGAATAAACTTTTTATTTGTGGTCCCAAAAAGACGTTCACAAACAGAACCAAATCGAGGTTTTGATGGGGGCCTTACTTGTTTTTGAATTGCATAACAAGCTAAAAAAGTTTCAAAATAAGTACTTTGAAAATCCTTCCCTCCATCTACTACTAAAACCTTTGGAAGGCGACCGTGACGTTTAACACATTCTTTTAAGACCATCATATTGGACCTATAGCTTGGTTCATCGTATGTAAGGTAGCTGACAAGATACGCCTAGAATATGCATCAACCATAAACGTTGCCCAAGGATGCCCTAATAACTTTCCTGTTGTTGAACAAACCAATTCAATATCTAATTTAGTGTGATCAAGATGTGCGATTTCGAACGGTCGATCTCCATGACGTGGAGTGGTATGTTCTAAATACCAATGAAATGGTTCATGATTATAAGCAGCTTTTCTTCCTTGCCTATTCTTTGCTTTTTCATATTCCGTTTGTTTATTGACATACTTACAAAAAGTTTTCAAACTTGTAGAAGGGTAACCTTTTTGGTCACAGGCATCAACGAACATTTTATGGACAGTTGTTATCGTTTTTTGAGTAATTGTTTTATATTCCTTTTCAATATACTCTTTCATTAGTTCTATTGTTTTATCATTAATCCTTTGAGTTCTATTGCCTCTTTTGTGATTATTTGTTATTAAACCTATAAATCCATAGCCATATAATTTCTCTGCCTCTTTGAACTTTTTTACCCAGTACCTTAAAGTCCGATCGGATATGGGAATCGAATTCATAGGTACACCGTTAAAAATTTGACAAATTACTCCATACTTATAATTAGCTTTGGCTAATTCCTCTTTATCTGCATTTTTTAAAAGGTCTAACGCTTTTTTATTTATTCCATCTTCTTTGTCATCAAGCCCTTTTATTTTCCCGTCTACTACAAATTCCTTAAAAGTTTTCTCTGGTATATCAATAACCTTACTTTCATCATTTAACAATGAAATCTTGTTTTCTCCTATGTTCAAGATGGCCCAGGCACGACCATCCCATTGGATGTCTCTCCCTACTTCTAATTTAATTAAATTGGGAACAGTTTTTTCAGAAACTCCACATTTTAAAATATTCTTATATGCCTGTGCGGTTTGCTCATCAATATAAACCTTAACCAAATCATAATCAGGAATCGGTTTATCATATAGATCAATATAAAGTTCATCAACAGCTATTAAAGTGTATAAATCATCTGCAACATACTTTTCATTTCTATTTAATATTTCATTTATAGTGATCCCTGGAAAAAACTTAACTAAATTTGTTAATGCAAATTTTGATTCCTCAGAAACATGAGGTTCCATACATAACAAATAATCTTCCAGAAAACGAATATTCCTTTGATAAGTCCAATTAATTTCTTTAGATAGTCTAATCCTAAAAGATAGCCCCCTATTTTTTGCATACTCTTCAGCTGGCGGTGAAATCCATTGTCCTTTATCGTTTAAACAATATCTATTAGAGTTTTTTTCAGATAGCTTTAAAAGTTCCTCTTCAGTTTTCCATTCCTCCCAACCAATCCAATTTTCAGATATCACAAAGAAATCAGGGGTATAAAGATGTCCTTGTTTTTTTTCGTTAACTAGATATTTAATTGGAAATGAAGGAGGCTGATCATAATATTCAATAACTGTCAAATCATGTTCCTTCTCATAGATGGCTGCCAGTTCAACAGTTCTACTCTCAAACTGAATGGTTAGTCCCATTTTTTTACTTGGATAAAACCCTGAAACGTTTTTTCAACTTACTTCTTACTCGTCTTGCGGGTTCAGAATTCCGTATAAAATCTATTTCTTTAATCGTTTGGTCAGATAATCCTTTTTGACTGCACCAGTCTTTAATATTTTTTATCACCATAAACATCTCCCTATCTAAGCAAAATTTACTTCTTTCAAAGATAGTGGTCAGAATATTTAAACAATATTATAATTAGCCTATTAATCGATAATATAAACATTTATATTTTTCCTTCTTGATTTAACTTTTCTTTTTCTTGCCTCCACACCTGACGAATGGATTCTGCTTTAATTGCCCCGGGCATTTTCGTATAACTCTCTACTTTTCTTCGACTAGGATAAATACCTTGATTACTTAAAATATTTACTGCGTTAACCACCTGTTTTTTTACAAACTCGATTCTATCCAATGAACAATTTTGAATAAAATCTATATATTTTTTAGAAACTATTTTGCACAGTTCCGGCGCTTTTTTATATAATAACCTTCTATCACATCCAATAATTGAGGCTATTTCCTTAACTGAAGGAGGAGGAGTAACAACATTATTTACATAAAATAGAAGCTGTTCTTTTATATATCTATCTGAAAACCTGTTAGGAACTAAATATCCCTTACTATATGGAAATGGACGCAAATTAAATTTTAGTGTGTTCAACTCGTCTGTAAGAAATTGTTTTTGACTAATTCCTAAACAATAAATAATAATCAAAAGGTTAGGCAGTGAAGGCAGTTTATCTTCATCCATCCAACTATTAAAACTACTCCTAGGAATATTGCTTAATTCTAAAATTTCCTTGACCGAGACTACTTCCAATACCTGATTTAGTACTAATTTCAACCGTTCCCTACCGGGAATTAGTTCATTCGAAGGCATTAATTCTAAAAGTTGACCAATGTTAGTTACTTTCCAATAATTCCAAGTAGACGTTTCAACTTGTGATGAATTATCTACTTTACTTTGCCCAAGCCAATGAGAGCAGTGTGAACAAAACCCAACTCGACTGTTTCGGCTTAAAGTTGGTATTTCTTTTGTGCAATTTGGACAGTATGTCTGCAATCTTGTTTCATGAATATTACATATCTCCACTTCTTTAATAAACCAGATAAGCGGTTCATAAATAGGCTTTTTATGAAGATTCCATTCGTCGATACATTGTGGACACCATGCTTTCTTAGGTCTTAACAAGCCTCTAGTTGGAAGGATCTCAGACCACTTTGTTAAAGTTAAAGATATTAAATCATTTCTTAAGGTTAATTGTTCAAGTGATTTCAACATTTCTACTGCTGCAGATTTCACTCCATTTATACTTGACGCCGACTTAAATAACCCACCACCTCCTCTAGTAGCAACTTTGTTTAGGTAATGCTTATTTAAAATAGGAGTAATCTCTTTTCCAATTAGTGTACCTAATGTAACATTATGAGCTTCTGCTAAACGTGTAACATAACTTGTCAAACATTCTGTATAAGGAGTACCTATTCCAATGGGTTCTAAATTATACAAACGGCTAACTGGCTCTAAATTGTTTTCCGTTTTTAATGAGATAGTATCCATTTCACACCTTCTAGAATTGTAAAATACTTCTGAAGGATATTTTTACCATTACATGAAATTACATACAAAGAATTTTTTTATATATAGGGGCTACCTAATTTAGGCAAAAAAAAAAACCGTAGATTCACTACAGTCTTCTTGAAGTATTGAAGTATATGAAACATATATTTGCCGAGAGTTTATTGAAGCATATCATTGCCATTCCGGCAAAATTATGGGTAAAATCACAAAAATAAAAATCCACCAAAATATGTATTTGGTGGAGACGGTGGGACGTGCTATTCCATGCTTTCGACATGGCACTGACTATATCTTGAACCTGCATCTGCAGGTCCTCCGGCGTATTATGCGAGATGTAGTTTTATCCGGACTCCCGGATAGATCACGCATCTTAGTACTGCCAGGTTGGCAGCCTATAAGTCGATACATGGCTGTTGGATTGCTCCACATACCACTCGGCATTGCCCTATCGCTATTGGCGACTTAGGTTTCACCGATAAAGCCGGATTTTCACTTGCGTGTTGCCACACAAGGCGACTAATTACTAATCGAACCCACGTCCAAAGATATTGGCACTTAAGCTTCTACGAGTGTAGTCGGCATATTGGCGATTCGCTGATCCTTTTGCCTACCGACAGGCGGCTGGTCAGCTAGCCTGGTTGTTCTCTTCCTTCATCCTCAGGCGGTGGAATCCGGCGTAGCCCACTTAGAGTGAGTCCGCTACCCTACCACATGGGCGATGGAGGGGCGAACCGCTATGCAGTATTAAGCTGCGAAAGCGAAGTTGTTGTTTTCTTTGCCAGTTATAGGCGTTGACGTTTTTACGAGGCCGATCCCCTCGACTCGCCACTTAAGCTCAAACTACCCCTGTCGAATCCGTAACGTCCCCATATAAAAGGTTGCTGTATCTGTGATACAGACGTTAGGAGAACTCGGATAAGCCGAGCATTAAGTTATGTGTCACTCGTGGTGACAGTTATTATTATATCACACTGAGTACTTTTTTCAACTGGTACTCTCTTCCTCAGCTGACAAGCTTACATTTTCTGGCGTTCGCGGAATGCACGCTCGATATCACGGCCTGCTTCCTTCTTCTTCAGAGTTTCACGCTTGTCATAGTTCTTTTTACCCTTACCTAAGCCGATTAAAACCTTCGCATAACCGTTCTTCAGATAAATCTTCAATGGCACAAGCGCATATCCTGCTTCCTTCGTTTCACCGATCAGCTGGGCGATTTGACGTTTGTGTAGCAACAGTTTCCTCGTGCGCAGCGGATCATGGTTGTAACGGTTCCCCTGTTCATATGGGCTGATGTGCAGATTATATAAGAACAACTCACCATTATGAACTTTCGCGTATGAATCCTTTAGCTGGACGCGTCCGTTACGGATCGATTTAATCTCTGTTCCCTGAAGGACAACTCCGGCTTCATATGTTTCTTCTATAAAATAGTCGTGGTTCGCTTTTTTATTCTGCGCGACGACCTTTCCCTCACCTTTTGGCATAAAACCTTCCCCCTTCTATTTCTCTCATTTTAGCAAATAACGAACGCTGCCACAATGAAAAGCGCAAGCGCCTTGATCAGCCCCGGCAAGTGCTGGAGCTAGACAATTCTCAAAGTGAAATTTGTACTTCGTATCACGAGGACAACAGAGAGCCCCTTCAGCAGGAGCTCTCTTTTTAAGTTGCCTATTTTCTCTTTTTTGATTTGCGTTTTGCGGCCGGGGCGTTTTCAAAGAACTTTTTCTTCTTGTTCTTTGGTTTTGACCCAGAGCCTGAACCGGAACCGGAGCCATTTCTGCCTCCTCCTGATCCTCTTGCACCGCCTGAACCTCTGCCGCCTCGCTTGCCTTCTTCTTCTTTACCGCGGCGCGGCTTTTTGTCGCTGCTGCCAGTCTTGAAGATCTTTGGCTGGGCCGGACGCTCGCGTCTAGGCGTGCCCTTCATGCCAACGATTTCAAAATCAATCGAGCGCTCATCCTTGTTCACCTTGATGACCCGAACAGTAATTTCATCACCGATTCGGAAGACATTGCCTGTTCGCTCGCCAATCATCGCCAGATGGCGTTCATCATAGCGATAATAATCATCTGTCATGTAGCTGACATGTACCAGGCCTTCGATTGTGTTAGGAAGCTCGACGAACATCCCAAAGTTCGTGACAGAGCTGATGATGCCATCGTATTCCGTTCCAACCTTGTCTTCCATGTATTCCGCTTTCTTAAGCTCATCTGTTTCACGTTCGGCTTCAACTGCGCGGCGTTCCATATTGGATGAATGCTCGGCAATATCCGGCAGCATCGCATTCCATTTTTCCTTCGTCGCCTGGTCGAGCTTGCCCTCGATCAAGTATGTCCTGATCAAGCGATGGACAATCAAGTCAGGATAACGGCGGATTGGTGATGTGAAGTGTGTATAGAACTCTGCTGAAAGACCAAAGTGTCCGAGGCTTTCAGGATAGTATTTCGCCTGCTGCATCGAACGGAGCATGACAGTGCCGACCACCATCTCTTCAGGCTTGCCCTGGACTTCCTCGATGATTTCCTGCAGTGCTCTCGGGTGCACTCCGTTTGCGGATCCTCTGACAAGGTATCCGAAGTTTGTAATGAAATCAAAGAACTTTCTCAGTTTATCCTCTTTCGGATCTTCGTGAATACGATAGATGAATGGCACATCCAGCCAGTGGAAGTGCTCGGCGACCGTTTCGTTCGCCACCAGCATGAATTCTTCGATCAGCTTTTCAGCGACGGAGCGCTCACGCAAAACGACATCAGTTGGGTGGCCTTCTTCATCAACCAGTACCTTCGATTCTTTAAAATCAAAATCGATCGCGCCTCTTTCCATCCTTTTTTTACGAAGGATAGCAGCAAGCTCTTCCATCATCTCGAACATTGGCACAAGAGATTCATAACGTGAGCGCGCTTCTTCGTCTTGATCAACGAGAATCCTGTTCACATCGAAATACGTCATTCGCTCAGTCGTCTTGATGACACTCTGATAGATTTCATGGTCTACCACTTGCCCATCTGGAGTGATCTCCATATTACAAGACAGCGTCAGTCGATCGATCTTCGGATTCAGCGAGCAAATACCGTTCGATAAGCGGTGCGGAATCATCGGGATGACCCGGTCAACCAAATAAACACTCGTTGCACGGTCTTCTGCTTCACGGTCAATCGGAGAATCCTCGGTTACATAGTACGTAACATCGGCGATATGGACACCAAGTTTATAGTTGCCGTTTTCAAGCCTTGTGACCTGGACTGCATCATCAAGGTCTTTTGCATCGGCGCCATCAATTGTGACGATGACTTCATCACGCAGGTCGCGGCGGTTCTCAATCTCGCTCTCATTGATCTGGTCAGGCGCTTCATTCGCCTGCTTAAGTACCTCATCCGGGAACTCCATTGGCAGCCCGTGCTTGTGAATGACGGAAAGGATATCGACGCCAGGGTCATTTTTATGGCCGAGGATTGCGGCAACTTCACCCTCAGCGCTTTTGCGTCCCTCTGGATAGCTCGTCAGTTTTACGACGACCTTATGCCCTTCGACTGCACCCATTCCTGCCTCTTTCGGAATAAAGATGTCACTTGTGAACTTTTTATCATCTGGAATCACAAAACCGAAATGCTTGCTTTCGGTATAGGTACCTACGATTTGCGAGACACCTCTTTCGAGAATGCGGACAACTGTCCCTTCGCGGCGCTGGCCAGAGCTGTCCGATGAGACTCGCACAAGGACGGTGTCACCGTTCATCGCATTGCTCGTTTCATTCGGCGGGATGAAGATGTCGTCCATTCCCTGCTCTTCAGTGATGACAAAAGCAAAGCCTTTGGCATGGGCACTGTAGCGTCCGCGAACGAGATTCATTTTTTCAGGGAGTCCGTACCTATCACTTCGAGTCCTGACGACTAGCCCCTTTTCCTCCATGACCACTAGCGCTTTAACAAAATCCTTGAATGTCGAGGAATCCTGGATTCCAAAAGCACTTTCCAGTTCCTGAACGGTAAGAGGTTTGTAAGCTTCATCCTTCATATAATGCAATAGCCTGTCTATATGGCCTTTAATATTCTCATCCATAAATAAATCCCTCCTTTATTGGGTTATTTCATAATCTTGTCGTTCATGATGTGAAAAACAACACAATAAATTTTTTTATATGTTTTTATTCTTTCCAATTTAATGACTCGAGAAACTCGTAAACGTCTTCGTGAAGCTGATCACGTTCTTTATCAAGAGTGATGACATGCCCTGATTCCTCATACCACTTCAACTTTTTGTGTTCAGACTCGATGTTGTCATGGATGATATTCGCACTGTCGGGGTCAATGATGACGTCATTCCGCGCCTGGACAACAAATGTCGGGGTATAAATCAGGTCGATGCTTCCTCGGACTTCCTTGATGAGTTCCTGGAGGTCTTTCAGAGTGGCCATCGATTTTTGTTCGAGCTCCTTTACTTCCGCCTCGATTTGCTCCTCAGGCTTGCCTTCCATCCTCTTATATTCGCGCGCATACTCGAGGACACCGCGGTACATTAACTCTTCCGTCTTTAGATGCATTGGTGCGCACATTGGCACAATCCCCTTGAGAGGCTTGGTATATCCGAGTTTCAGCGAAAGGATGCCGCCCAGTGATAAACCCGCTACAGCAATTTCCTCATAGCCTTCACTTTTAAGGAATTCGTAGCCAGCAAGCGCATCCTGCCACCAATCCTCAGGACCAGTATGTATCAGTTCTTCAGGCGGGACACCATGCCCTTTAAAAACAGGCGCATGGCATGTATATCCTTTTCCTTCTAAAAATCGGCCCATCATCCTGACGTCGGCAGAATTGCCGGTGAATCCATGCAGCAGCAACACCGCTCTTTTTCCAGCTTTGAATGTAAAAGGTCTTGGCACTAACTTTCTCATTTTCCTACTCCCTCTATCAGATATCTTACTTAGTTTTAACAAACATGCTTGTAACATTCAATTAAAAGCCTTTATATATGTAAATACCCATATTCACCAGAAATATGTGATGATTAGCTTATGTAAACACAATAAAACCCGGCCTCTATTGAAGCCGGGTCATTGTGTGTATTATAGTTCGAAATAAGAAACGGCAATAGTCAAAAAGAAGAATAAAACAGATAACACGATCGTTACACGGTGCAAGACAAGGTCAAGGCCTCTTGCCTTTTGCTTACCGAACAACTGCTCAGCACCGCCCGATATCGCACCGGACAGACCAGCACTCTTGCCTGATTGAAGAAGAACAACTCCAATAAGAGCAATGCTGACGATCACTAAAAGAACAACTAACAATGTATGCATGACATACCTCCCGATAAAACTGCTAACAGTACTTTAAATTTATCACATTTTCAAAAATGAAACAATACTTGTCTGAATTGTTGAGGATTTAATGAGGTAAAAACAATACTTCTTAAGAGATTTCGCCCAATTCCTTAAATTAATTTTAGTAGCAGTACGAATATTAGGTGTTTGTTTATTAGACATTTGGAAAGGCTTCTTTACCTGAAATGTCTATTAAACGACTTTTATTAGACATTTTGAATGATTTCCTTGCTCGAAATGTCAATTAAACCGCATTTATTAGACATTTTGAATGATTTCCTCCTTCGAAATGTCCATTAAACCCCTTTTATTAGACATTTTGAAAGATGTCCTCGCTCGAAATGTCCATTAAACCCTTTTATTAGACTTTTTGAATGGATGTCCTCGCTCGAAATGTCTATAAAACTCCTTCTTTTAGACATTTTGAAAGACTTTCCTACACGAATTGTACTTTAAACATTGCTATCCTACCGATCTTTTTTCCTGCCTGCTCTTGATCCATAAAAAAACACCGGCAGCATCGTCATGCCGCCGGCGTCCTATTTTACGGAGTGTATGTCAGCTCCGTTATATTACTTCTTAAGGTTATAGAAAGACTTGATTCCGTTGAAGCGAGCTGTTTCGCCAAGCTGGTCTTCGATGCGAAGAAGCTGGTTGTACTTCGCTACGCGGTCTGTACGTGATGGTGCACCAGTCTTGATCTGGCCAGCGTTTGTTGCGACAGCGATGTCAGCGATTGTTGAATCTTCTGTTTCACCAGAGCGGTGAGAGATAACAGCTGTGTAGCCTGCGCGCTTCGCCATTTCGATAGCATCGAAAGTTTCAGTCAAAGTACCAATTTGGTTAACTTTGATCAGGATTGAGTTGCCAATGCCTTGCTCAATACCTTGAGCAAGCTTCTTCGTGTTTGTAACGAACAGGTCGTCACCAACAAGCTGGACTTTTCCGCCAAGGCGTTCAGTCAATAGCTTGTGGCCTTCCCAGTCGTTCTCATCCAAACCGTCTTCGATTGAGATGATTGGGTATTTAGAAGCCATTTCTTCATACCAGTCTACCATTTCTGCAGACGTCTTCACTACACCTTCACCTGAAAGGTGGTACTTGCCGTCTTCTTTGTTATAGAACTCAGAAGATGCTGCGTCCATAGCAAGCATGATTTGCTCGCCTGGCTTGTAGCCAGCTTTTTCGATAGCTGTAACGATTGTTTGAAGTGCTTCTTCGTTTGATCCAAGATTTGGAGCGAATCCGCCTTCGTCACCTACAGCTGTGTTCAAGCCTTTTTCTTTTAAAACTGCCTTCAGGCTGTGGAAGATTTCCGCGCCCATGCGAAGTGCTTCACGGAAGTTTTCAGCGCCAACAGGCATTACCATGAATTCCTGGATGTCTACGTTGTTGTCAGCGTGCTCGCCGCCGTTAACGATGTTCATCATTGGAACTGGAAGCTGCTTGGAGTTGAATCCTCCAAGGTATTGGTATAAAGGAAGGTCAAGATAGTCTGCAGCAGCGTGTGCAACAGCCATGGAAACGCCAAGGATTGCGTTAGCGCCCAACTTTCCTTTGTTTTCAGTACCATCTAATTCGATTAGTGCCTGGTCGATCCCGTTCTGGTCAAGAACGTTGAACTCTTCGCCAACCAAGAAGGGGGCGATAATTTCGTTCACATTTTCAACTGCTTTTAAAACACCTTTTCCAAGGTAGCGGCCTTTGTCGCCGTCACGAAGTTCAACTGCTTCATATTCACCAGTTGAAGCACCACTTGGAACTAGTGCACGTCCGAATGCGCCTGATTCTGTAAAAACTTCTACCTCAACTGTTGGGTTACCGCGTGAATCTAAAACTTCACGTGCGTATACGTCTGTAATGAATGGCATGGCAATCTCTCCTTATTTTTTAATTAATGATGTTCCTGTCATTTCTGCTGGCTGATCCAGTCCCAGTAATTCCAGAATGGTTGGGGCAAGATCGCCGAGGATTCCGTCTTCACGAAGCTCTGCGCCTTCTTTTGTGACAATGACAGGCACCGGGTTTGTCGTGTGGGCAGTCATTGGATTTCCTTCAAGTGTCACGACCTCATCCGCATTTCCGTGGTCAGCAGTGATGATCGCAGTACCGCCTTTTGAAACAATCAGGTCAACGATTCGTCCGAGGCACTCGTCAACTGTTTCAATAGCCTGGATTGTTGGCTCAAGCATTCCGGAGTGTCCAACCATATCAGGATTCGCAAAGTTCAACAGTATCGCATCGAAGTTATCTGCTTCAATTTCCTTGATCAAAGCATCTGTCACTTCATAAGCGCTCATTTCCGGCTGCAAGTCATATGTTGCAACCTTAGGCGAGTTGATCAATATCCGCTTTTCCCCTGGGAATTCCTGCTCACGTCCGCCGCTCATGAAGAACGTTACGTGCGGATATTTTTCTGTTTCAGCAATACGAAGCTGAGTCATTCCAGCCTGAGAAATTACTTCACCGACTGTGTTATCAAGGTTTGAAGGCTCGAACGCCACATAACCGTCAACCGTCTCACTGAAGTGAGTCAGGCAGACAAAGTGAAGATTCTCAGGATGTGCTTCGCCACGATCGAAAGAACGGAAGTCTTTATTTGTAAAAGTGTTTGAAATCTGGATTGCGCGGTCAGGACGGAAGTTGTAGAAAATTACAGCATCGTCGTTCTGGACCGCCGCAACCGGTGATCCATCAGGGCGCACAAGCACAGATGGGATAACGAACTCATCAAAAATACCGTTATTATAGTTATCTTCGATTAATTCCATAGGGTTCGAGTACGTAGGGCCATCGCCGTACACCATCGAACGGTAGGATTTCTCCACACGTTCCCAGCGCTTGTCGCGGTCCATAGAATAATATCGCCCCGAAATCGTCGCAAATTCGCCGACACCGATTTCGTTCATTTTTTCTAATGTTTGTTCAATATAACCTGGCGCAGTTTTCGGTCCGACATCGCGTCCGTCAAGGAAGCCATGTACATATACCTTTTCCAGGCCTTCGCTGGCAGCAAGCTTCAATAAAGCAAACATGTGCTCAATGTGGCTGTGCACACCGCCGTCGGACAGTAAGCCCATCAAGTGAAGGGCGGTGCCTTTTTTCTTTGCATGGTTGATCGCAGCAAGGAAGGTTTCATTTTTTTCAAATTCGCCTTCACGAATTGAAATGTTCACTCGTGTCAAGCTTTGGTAAACGATGCGGCCAGCACCGATGTTCAGGTGTCCGACCTCTGAGTTACCCATTTGGCCTTCTGGCAGGCCGACCGCTTCCCCGCTTGCGATCAACTGCGCGTGCGGATAGTGGTTCCAGTAGCGGTCAAAATTCGGCTTTTTCGCTGGGCAACGGCATTTCCCATCCGTTCGCCACGCAGCGCGAAGCCGTCCAGAATGATCAAAGCTGTTGGTGACTGTTTACTCATTGGTACCTGCCTCCAATAGCTGCAAGAAGGAATCTGTCTCCAGGCTTGCCCCGCCGACCAATGCGCCGTCGATATCAGGCTGTGACATGTATTCCTTGATGTTAGCCGGCTTCACGCTTCCGCCGTACTGAATGCGGACTGCTTCAGCCACTTCTGGTGAAAATTGCTCTGCGATTACCTTGCGGATGTGCGCGCAAGTTTCGTTCGCATCTTCAGCTGTTGAAGATTTACCTGTTCCAATAGCCCAGATTGGCTCATAAGCGATTACAGTTTGCTTAACCTGATCGTCTGTCAAGCCATTTAGACCTGCTCTGATTTGGCCGCCAACAAACTCGTTAGTTTCGCCATTTTCACGCTGCTCAAGTGTTTCACCGCAGCAAACGATCGGAGTCAGGTTGTATTTGAATGCAGACAAAGTCTTTTTATTAACTGTGTCATCTGTTTCATTGAACATTTCACGACGTTCAGAGTGCCCGATGATGACATATTTTGCACCGATGTCTTGCAATGCCTTAGGGCTGACTTCGCCTGTAAAAGCACCGCTTTCCTCGAAGTGCATGTTTTGTGCCCCGATTTCAACGTCTGAATTCTGTGTAAGATCGACTAGTTGTCCAAGGAACAAAGCTGGAGCACAAACAACAGATTCAACCTTTTCCTTTGAAGGAACAAGTCCGCTCACTTTTTCGATAAAATCCTTTGCTTCAGGCAGCGTTTTATGCATTTTCCAGTTACCTGCAATGATAGGTTTTCGCATGCTGACACTTCCTTTCAAAATTGCTGTTACATACAGCGTTGTAATGCTTATTAAAAAAGTACCCTCTGGATGTTGGGCTTAAAAGAACGGCATAAACAGCAGGTGTCAGGATCCGCACCCTTGCACTGCTGCCGGCACCGCCTTGAAAATTTTTTCAGACTAAATTTACTTATCGTTCAATGCCACTACGCCTGGCAGCTGCTTGCCTTCCATGAATTCAAGGGAAGCACCGCCGCCTGTGGAGATGTGGCTCATTTGTTCAGCCAGGCCGAATTTTTCTACAGCCGCTGCAGAGTCTCCTCCGCCGATCACTGAATATGTATCATTAGCATCGGCTAAGGCTTGTGCAACAGCTTTTGTTCCTTGAGCGAACTTGTCAAATTCAAAAACGCCCATTGGTCCATTCCAGATGACCAATTTAGACTTTTGAATCACATCGCGATAAGTTTCAGCTGTTTTTGGACCGATATCAAGAGCTTCCCAATCTGCAGGGATTTCCTCAATCGCTACGACCTTTGTATTTGCATCAGCAGAAAAATCATCAGCAACGATGGCGTCTACAGGCATGTAGAGGTTTACACCCTTCGCTTTTGCTTTTTCCATGAAGCTCTTAGCTAATTCAATTTTATCTTCTTCTAAAAGAGATTTCCCGATTTCGTGGCCCTGTGCTTTTACAAATGTATAAGCAAGTCCGCCGCCGATGAGCAGGTTATCTACTTTTTCCAAAAGGTTGTCGATGACGCCAATCTTATCTTTAACTTTTGCCCCGCCGATGATTGCAGTGAACGGGCGCTCTGGATTTGACAATGCTTTTCCTAGAATATCCAGTTCTTTTTCCATCAGGAAGCCTGATACAGCAGGAATATACTTAGCAATGCCTTCGGTTGAAGCATGAGCGCGGTGAGCAGCTCCAAATGCGTCATTTACATAAACATCAGCCAGTTCAGCAAATGCCTTAGCCAGTTCAGGATCGTTCTTCTCTTCGCCAGGATAGAAGCGGACATTCTCAAGAAGCAGGATATCGCCTTCGTTCATGATGTCGATTTCAGATTTTACAGAATCACCATAAGCTTCATCTGTTTTCTTAACATCCTTGCCAAGCAGCTCAGACAACCGCTTTGCTACCGGTGTCAAACGCAGTTCTTCAACAGCCTGCCCATTTGGACGGCCAAGGTGGCTTGCAAGAAGGACTTTAGCGCCCTGGTCAACCAGGTACTGAATCGTTGGCAGCGCTGCACGGATTCTTGTTTCATCCGATACCTGTCCGTTCTTCATCGGCACGTTGAAATCAACGCGGCAAAAAACTCGTTTTCCTCTTACATCCACATCTTTTACTGTCTTTTTGTTCAAGGCTAGAGACCTCCTTTAGAATAGCGCCTATGCGCGTTTAAGCAGAAAAAAAGGAGAGGGAATTTACCCCGCTCCCCTTTTCATCCCCTACATTATAGTCGTAAATGGATGGTTAATCCAATATTTGCTTATAGACCTTTTTTTTGCAATGAAATCAACAAGGTCTACAACACGGTTAGAGTAACCACTTTCGTTGTCATACCAAGAGATTACTTTTACCATGTTGCCTTCCATAACCATAGTTGAAAGTGCATCGATTGTAGACGAAGCTGGGTTTCCGTTGTAGTCGCCAGATACCAATGGCTCTTCGCTGTATTCAAGGATGCCTTTAAGCTCGCCTTCAGAAGCTGCTTTAAGTGCATTGTTAACCTCTTCTACAGTGACTTCTTTGTCAAGTTCAGCGACAAGGTCTACTAATGAAACGTTTGGAGTTGGAACACGCATTGCTCCGCCATTTAATTTGCCTTTAAGTTCAGGCAATACTAATGCTACAGCTTTTGCAGCCCCAGTAGTTGTAGGATGATGTTTTCTGCTGCAGCACGTGCGCGGCGGTAGTCTTTGTGCGGAAGGTCAAGAATCTGCTGGTCATTTGTGTATGAATGGATTGTTGTCATCATACCGCGTTTAAGACCGAATTTCTCGTTAAGCACCTTTGCGAATGGAGCTAAGCAGTTTGTTGTACAAGACGCCATTGAAATAACCTGGTGATTATCTTTATCATACTTTTCTTCGTTAACACCAAGTACAAGGGTGATATCTTCATCAGTTGCTGGTGCAGAGATGATAACCTTTTTAGCACCTGCTTCAATGTGTTTCGCAGCGTCAGCACGCTTAGTGAAACGGCCAGTAGATTCTACTACTACTTCTACGCCAAGGTCGCCCCATCCTAATTGAGCTGGATCACGCTCAGCAAGAACTTTCACTTTTTGTCCGCCAACTACTAAGTAGTCGCCGTCAACCGTTACTTCTTCGTTAAGAGTTCCGTGAACTGAATCGTATTTCAAAAGGTGTGCAAGCATGTTTGCATCAGTCAAGTCATTAACTGCTACTACTTCCACGTTAGGGTTCTTTAATGCCGCGCGGAAAACTACGCGTCCAATTCTTCCAAATCCGTTAATACCAACTTTTACTGCCATGTGTATTTCCTCCTTTGATTCCTGTAAATGTGTTTTTTATATAAGGTGTTACCCTTGTAACAATGTTTTAGCGGCGCCTTCATCCGTGATCAGGATCGTTGAGGAAGGTGCCTGCTTCATATAGCTCTGATCGCCTTTGCCTTTGACGCTCCGCCGGCAACTGCAATGACATCTCCTACATTTTTGAGATCGTCCATTTGGAGACCGATCGTCAGCACTTTGTGCACAATTTCCCCGGCTTCGTTGAAATAGTAGCCGAAAGCCTCGCCAACTGCTTTTCCTTCGAGGATCTTATGTAAATCCTCCTGACTGGTATTGCGACGTTCCGCCATTATAATAGCGTCTCCAATACCATGTAAAACCATGCTAGCTGATTTAACTAAATTCCAAACCTCATAAATCAGCGGTTCTTTAATGAAAGACTTGTAAACCTCGGTGCTAACCTGATCGGGTACGTAGAATACCCGGTGCCGTGAATTCGTGTTGTCCGCCATGATCGCGCAAATCGTGTTTGCCTGATTTTTGACGTCCTCGCCAATTCCGCCCCTTGCCGGCACGAACAGCAAATCCTTCTCACCGAAGTCGGGTGTCAACATTTCCGCCACAGCCGCCATAGTCGATCCTCCGGTCACAGCAATTATATTTTTGCTTTTAAGAAGGTTTTTCATACTATGTGCTGTCGCTTGTCCCAGCTCACTTTTCACCCACGGCGACTGATCGCTGTCACCAGGGACAACAATCACTTTCCTGATCCCCATGCGCTTCTGAAGCTGGCGTTCTAGTATGTCTATACCCATAATGTCTCGCATTACACTATCAAGACTTTCCAGTATATCTTTTCCCTCTTTAGTCAGTGTCATTCCCTGACCTGACATCGAGATCAGATTCTGGTCTTTCAAAAACTCTACCTCGGAACGCAAAACCCGTTCAGTTAAGTTCAGGCTTAGCGAAAGGTTTCTCCTGCCAACTGGCTGCATCACGTTGATGTACTGCAGGATAAGGTATCGCTTTTGCATAACTTGCAATAAATCGGGCAATATTCTTTTTTGAATATCAATGAGCGAAAAGTCCATGTTGATATTCTCCTTCTCCAGAGTTGGACTTAAAATGTCCCGCTAAGACATATTATGTCCCGCTCGCGGTAAAAAAATCACCCCTGCTACAGATTTCATTGTAACAGGGATGAAACCCTTAATCAACTCATAAACTCAAGGTTTTTCCGTGAAAACGCTTCATTTATGAACTTTTTGTTAATGATGCCATATTGAAGCTCTTCACCGTCCAATTCGATGACCGGAATCATGATTCCATACTTCTCGACAAGCTCGTCATCAAGATCGATATTGATTTCTTCTATGGCAAAATTCCAATCTTGCTGAAGTTCTACCAGGATTTCGCGCGCTGTTTCGCACAAATGGCAGCGCGGGCGGGAATAGAGTTTGACTGTTTTTTTCATTTTGGTCTCCTTATCCTTGTATCCTTCTCCCACTTTGGTGGTTATTCGCAAAAGTTACTACTTTATTCGCTAAAAGTGACTTTTGTTTGCAAATCCAGGTACTTTATCCGCAAAAAATATTTTTAGTCGCAAATAATCGCTGTTTATTCGCAAAACGGAAGTGTTTTCCATTTTCTAATCAAATCTCTTCCGCTTTGAAGATGACGGAATGCCCAACTGGTTCCTGTATTTTGCGACGGTTCTTCGTGATACGACCATCCCTTCTTGTTCCCCTAACATTTCCACTAGTTTCTGATCTGAGATGGGCTTCTTTTTATTTTCTTCTTTTATATAATGCTCTATCGCTGCTTTTACTTTTTGCGATGAAGCCTGGTCGTTCTCTGTTGTGTGGACTGCGCTTGTAAAAAATGATTTCAATTCGTAAGTGCCAGCCGGTGTCTGCATATATTTTTCACGGACAGTCCGGCTTACTGTCGATTCGTGGATATCGAGCTCATCAGCAACTTCCCTCATCGTCATCGGATTCATGTGCGCAGGGCCGATCAAAAAGAAATCCTGTTGTTTTTCGATGATTTTCATCGATACTTTCAAGAGCGTTTCCTTCCTTTGCACAAGGCTGCGCTGGATCCACTGATAGTCCCCCTGCTTTTCCTGGAGGAATTTATTGACTTCCGGATCCTTGTGGCCTGATAACTGCCGGAAATATCCTTCATTAAAAGAGATTTTTGGAACCAGCGCATCGAACACACTTACCGAGAGTTCTTTACCCTCACGTTTGACGACCACATCAGGAACGATATAGGCAGGTTTTTCACGCTGGAACGCTGCACCTGGTTTCGGGTTAAGCTGCTGGATATCGTCATGGACTTTTTGAATTTCCTTCACATCGACATTTAGCATCTTCGCCAGTGCTTTCCACTTTTTCTCGGCAAAAAGCATGAAATGGTCGCGGATAATTGTTATTGCCAGTTCGTTTTCAGGTGTGCGTTTCTGCCTTGTCAACTGAAGCAACAGGCATTCCCTGAGGTCAATTGCCCCGATTCCGGCCGGGTCCAGCGACTGAAGTTTAAAAAAAGCGGATTCAACAATTTCATATTCAACTTTATATTTATTTACAAAGTTTTCTCGATCGAGAGTTAAGTAACCGTTTTCATCTATGTTTTCAATCAATTCTTGTAAAATTAATTTTTCCGCTTGAGTAGCTTTTAACAAGTTTAATTGTGAAAGCAGATAGTCTTCGAGCGTCTCACCAGCCCCAGCGCCGATCTGCTCAATCAAATTCTTCTGGTCCCGTTCGAAAGCCTTTTTTCTTGTTTTTCGCGTCCGGTCCATGCTGGCATCAAAATGAGAAATGTTTTTAAAATCTACTTGCATCAGGGGATTTTCCATTGATTTAGCTTCAAGAAATGCCGCAAGCTCCTGCGCTGAGTATTGCAAGAGCGCGATTGCCTGGGTCAACTCCTGAGTCATCGCCAATTTTAACGTCTGCTTTTGCCATAAACCAGCTTTCAAATCCACCCAAATCACCCCTGCACTCATTTTACATGATAAACAGGCTTTGGTGTATGGAAAGAATTTGGCATCCCATTTTCTTCTAAAAACCTTTAAAAACCTCTCGCCCAATTGGGCAAGAGGTTTTGTGATAATTATCTTCTTCTGGAAATCTTTCT
>NZ_BAUW01000073.1 GCF_000517385.1 Mesobacillus boroniphilus JCM 21738
CATCACTTTGAAGGACACTTAGGTCTTTTTTAACGTTCGTTACATCGTTTTGAAGCACACTTAGATCTTTTTTAACGTTCGTTACGTCACTTTGAAGGACGCTTAAATCTTTTTTAACGTTCGTTACATCACTTTTAAGGACACTTAGGTCTTTTTTTAACGTCCGATACATCACTTTTTACCTCACTTAGATCCTTTTGCATGCTCATTAAAATATCTAGTATTTGTTTTTCCATTACTCTCACCTCCTTGAACAATATTATATATCATCTCCGATTTGGTGTCTCTCACTAGAGATACATTCATATACCAATTTTTTGGAATTCATTTGAATGGATGATGAATATAAACAAGGTCAAAAAATTAGGTTTAGAGTTATCAATTCCTTATTAACACCAATTCCCGACTAGAAATCACCTAATTTTACTATATCTATCATTTAAATACATAGACTCTATTTTTCACAAACTACCCAGGTAAAGATGCAGTTTTCTTAGAAATAAAGAAAGCGCAGGCTACGCCCCTGCGCTTCTCTCATAATCTGTTATACTCTTTTAACTTTCCACGAAGCACCCTCAACTGCTTCATCAACTGCTCGTATTCTTCATACTCAATATTGCAAAGCTTCAATTCCGCAGCAATTTTTTCCACGATTGCTTCTTTTTGTCCCAGGGCTTTTGGGAGAAGGCTGATGCATACCTTCCTTTCATCTGCTGTCGAACGCTCCCTCTTCAGCCATTCATTGGCTTCCATTCTTTTGATCATCGGCGTTAATGTCCCGGTGCCTAGGTTCAGCCTTTCGCCGAGCTCTTTTGCAGAAAGGCCGTCCTGTTCCCACAATGCCAGCAGCACCAAATATTGCGGATAGGTCAACCCGAAGCGATCGAGTGCCTTTGTATACAGTTTGTTAAACTGGCTCCCCGCATCATAAACAGCAAAACACAGCTGATTTTCAAGCGTTAAAAAATCATCCAAGTGAATCATCCTTCACAAACTTTATAATAGATTTTCGATATCCTTCTCAATTTTACTAGGTTCAGTCGTCGGTGCATAACGCTTGACCACCTGACCATTCCTATCCACAAGAAATTTAGTGAAATTCCACTTTATATCCTTCGTGAGGAGTCCGCCTTTTTGTTCTTTCAAAAATGCAAACAGAGGATCTGCTTGTGCACCATTCACATCAATCTTAGCAAACATCGGGAACGAAACTCCATAGTTCATCTGGCAAAACTGCGTCGTTTCCTCAATATCATTGAACTCCTGATCATTGAACTGGCCGCAAGGGAACCCGAGAATCTCCAAGCCTTTCTCCTGATATTGATCGTACAACTCTTGAAGCCCTTTGAATTGAGGAGTCAAACCGCACTTACTAGCAGTATTGACAATCAACATTGGTTTTCCTTCATAATCCCTCAAAGATTGTTCCTGGCCATTAGTCTTTTTTACCGTAAAATCGTAAACAGTTTTCATTTTAAATTCCTCCTCAGAGAATCATTTATATCGTGTACGATTTAATCGTATCAGATTTTATTTCAGCTTTCAAATATGAGTGCCAAATGACTTAACGACAAAAATGAAACAAAATCTTCAGTTAACAGGGATTACTTGGTGCCCTAAAATCCCAGAAACAAAAAAAGAGGTCACCAATAAGGCGTACAACTAAAGTAAATAGTTCCCCAATCAGACATCATGCCTAAAAATAATCATCAATAACAAAAGAACCAATCCAACAGTGAATTAGCCTGATAGCAAACTGGAATTAACCAAAAAGGATTCTATAAAAGTTCCTTTCCTCTTAAAGTCGTCTGGTTTACATTAGAATTTGCCATCTATCTCCTCTCTTTCATGTGTAAGGTATAATTATGTATACCCTTTTCACATGTTGATAAAAGTAGGCGTAGAGCGACATTTCAAACCTGAAAAACTGGAGTCTAGGGGTTTTTATACACGTCCCCATTAGCATACCGGAACAGGATTTTCTTTCTCCACAATTCAACTTTCCTTTAAAATAAATCTCATACGTTAAAAATGCGCGGAATTGACATCTGTTTTTACATATATAAAAGGCCAAATCACAAATGATTTGCCTTTTGCATCTTGGTTTACCGCCTTCTGCTTCGCTTCCGCAAGAATGCTGGAACTTCAAGCGAGTCGTCTTGTTGCTGGGTACCCCGTTCGTAATTCTCAGACTCTTCGTAGGAAGATGGCTGGCTGTAGTTTCTGGATTGATTGTAGTTTCCTGATTTGCTATAGTCTCCGGATTGCCTGTAGTTCCCGGATTGGTTGTTGTCTCCAAATTGGCCATAGCTGCCTGACTGGCTATAGTTTTTGCCTCGGCCGTAATCCCCCGATTCTGCATGGGCAACAGGCTCTCGCCGTCTCGTCTGAGATTGGTATTGCTCACGGGAATTGGCAATCATGTCTCCAGGTCGGCGAGATGTGTTCGACAGCGGAGCTTCCTCCTCATCAGAATCGAAGCCGGTCGCAATCACGGTCACCATGATTTCTTTATCCAGATTTTCATCGATGACCGATCCAAAAATCATGTTAAGCTGTTCATCTGTTGCAGCCGCCACAATATCGGCCGCTTCCTGGACTTCATACAAACTGAGGTTCATGCCGCCTGTGATGTTCATCAGAACTCCTTTCGCGCCATTTATGCTTGTTTCAAGCAATGGCGAGGAGATGGCCTTTTTGGCAGCTTCGACAGCACGGTCATCGCCTGAAGCAACACCGATGCCCATAAGCGCCGTTCCTTTGTTGGACATGATCGTTTTCACGTCAGCAAAGTCAAGGTTAATCATGCCTGGCACGGCGATCAAGTCGGAGATGCCTTGGACACCCTGCCTGAGGACATTGTCCGCCTCACGGAAGGCTTCAATCATTGGTGTTTTCCTGTCGACGATTTCCAGCAATCGCTCGTTTGGAATGATGATTAATGTATTAACGGCTTTCTTCATCTCTTCAATTCCGGCTGCCGCATTTTGTGCCCGCTTGCGGCCTTCAAAAGTGAACGGACGAGTCACCACTCCAATTGTAAGTGCACCAAGTTCGCGTGCGATATGGGCAATCTCTGGCGCAGCTCCGGTCCCGGTTCCGCCGCCCATTCCAGCCGTTACGAACACCATGTCCGCACCCTGCAGGGCATCCTTGATCTGCTGCCTGCTTTCCTCGACAGCCTTTCTGCCGATTTCAGGTTTGGCACCAGCTCCGAGGCCCCTGGTCAGCGAACCGCCGATTTGCATCGTGACCTCCGCTTTTGACATGTTAAGTGCCTGCGCATCTGTATTCACGGCAATGAATTCCACTCCCTGCACGCCGTCCTCAATCATCCGGTTCACAGCGTTATTTCCTCCGCCGCCAACCCCAATTACTTTTATAGTGGCAAATTGATCGATATTGTTTTCAAATTCTAGCATTTACAGTCCCCCTAATTAGCTTCAGATATTGCCCCCTATTTATCTCTATACCTATAAAATTCGACACCGGTTTGGAAATCCTGTCTTTTCTAGCGATTTGTTAAGGAACTGTAATTTTAGAGTAAAAAAGTGTCATTCTTTTTTGGTGGTGATTCAAAGGCTACCTGGCAGAATTTTATAGAAATCAAGGAAATCCACACGCTTGAACGGCCTTACAAAAAAGTCGGACTCTTTTACAAAAAGTTATAAATAGAATGTCAGACCAGAAGTTAGCCGTTTTCTTATTTATTAGAGGGAAACATATTTTGATTATTTTTGGTGACAATAAGCCATTATGGCATTTATCGTTTTTCTACAGAATATTCCCTCAACAATCGCGAGAAGGGATTTTAGCCCAATGATCGGTAAGCGAATAGGCAAATAAGGAGATTATTTTATGATATTGTTCATTTATCTCTTAATGAACGGAATCGCTTTACTTTTTTTCATTAAGAAAAAGAAAAACCTCCACATTCTAGAGCTCACGGCCTATTGGTTTCTTGCTTCTTACATCGCTCAGAATTTCTCTGCACTATGTTATATGAATTTTAAAACTCTGCACATCCCTGAACAATTTCCGCTTGAAATGTCTCATTTTATTAGTCGAATCAACCTCTACCCAGTAATCATGGTTTTATTTTTGGATTATTATCTGATCACGGATAAATGGTACAAAAAGGGCTTTTTAATGATTTTGTTTGTAGCTATATTAACTAGCGTGGAATGGCTTAACCACTTTTTAGGTGTATTGATTCATGTGAATTGGCAGTTTTGGTGGTCACCTTCCGTTTGGTTCGGGGCTCTTATATTGCTGATTGGCTTTATGAAGGGGTTCCGAATTTTACTTTATAAAGGAGGACAATACAAATGAATGTAAATTACGATTGGAACGAATGGTACTTTCTGATCTCTTCCGCTGCAGCATTATTAGCATTCTGGCCCATCCGAAAATACTTCCGGCCAGTGATTGTCCTTCTGATCTGGATTTATAACATATTTCTCGTTTCATCAATTGATTACTTTTTAATCGCAACCCCTTTTAAGGCCTACTATTTTGGTGATAATCCAACATACGAACTTTCCGGTGCATTATTCCATTTATTCATGTACCTTGTGCTTCTTTAGTATTTCTTTATTTTTACGACAAGTTCGAAATATACGGTAAAAAACCGTTTTTTATATTTTAGGATGGACAGGATTTTCAGTATTTTATGAATGGATTTGTGTGAAAAATAATGCCTTAATTTATACAGGCTGGAAGCTTTTGTATTCCATTCCCGTTTACCCAGCAGCAGCCATCCTATTAATCATTTTCTTCCATTTTATTAAAAATAAATATCAGGAATTGGCATATTAAAAAAATCCCCGTTAGCAGAATCTTCTTCTAAAAATCAGGAGGAAATACATAATGAGAAAGTTATTTGCTGTGATAGGTCTTGGCCGTTTTGGCGGAAGCTTGTTGAGGAATTTCATCATCTTGGTGTCGAGGTGCTGGCTGTGGATCAGGATGGGGAAAAAGTGAACCGGTATAGCCAATTTGCAACCCATGCCGTTGTTGCCAATGCAATTAACGAAAATCATCTGAAAGACTTGGGCTTGAAAAATGTAGATCTAGCCATTGTATCCTTCGGCGGCAATATTGAGGCTAGTATCCTCACAACATTGCTGCTAAAGGATTTGGGTGTCAAACAAGTATGGGTGAAAGCATTAAGTGAAAACAATCAAAAGGTTTTAGAAAAAATCGGAGCAGATCGCGTCATCCACCCTGAAAGGGAAATGGCCAAAAGAATCGCCCACCATGTTACTTCTGATAAGATTATTGATTTTATTGAGCTTTCCAAGAACCACAGCATTGCAGAAATAATCTCCACAAAAAAGGTAACGGACAAAACATTAAAAGAACTGAATGTCAGTGCCAATTACGGCTGTACGATCATTGGGATCCAGCGCGGAGAACAATTTATTGTTTCTCCTTCAGCTGAAGAAATCATCTGCCTAATGACATTCTCATCGTGTTAGGTCATAATCAAGAAATTCTTGCTTTCGAAGATAAAGGGGTTTAAATGGGATAACTTTAATAAGAGGTCCAGATTGATTTTTTCCAAGACTTCCTTCGTCCCCAGTAAACCACCCTTCTAAATCTGTCACAAATCAGACACAAAAATCCACTATCCTGCATGTCCCTTTTAATTGCCTCCCTGTATATAGACAGTGAAAGGGCGGTGCAAAATAATGACAATTAAATCAGGCGTCATTGAAGGTTTTGAAGGGTATTCACAGTTTAGTTCGCTGGAGGAATTCAATCATCATTTGGAAATGTGGCTGGCTGTACATAAGCATGATTTTTCAAAAGGAGAGCTTGTAGGGTTAAAGAGGCTGTCCAGGTTCGCGGCAAAAATCCCAGGTGTCAGCAACGCTAAAATCGGAACGGTGCTGAAAGCCATCCATGAAGAATACAACGAGCTCGGCATATCTCGCTCCACTTTTAAAAGAATGATCATCAAAGCTAGCAATCTCGGAATCTTTACTGTGTATGAAACGGAACGCAAGAACGGTTCACAATCCAGCAATCTATACGTCTTCAATCGTTTTCCCATCAATGAACCACCGGAAAAGGAAAAAATGAACCACCATATTAAAACTATTAATCCTTCTGAAACTAAAACTATAAAGAATAATAAACGTGAAGAAACATCGCTTCAGCAAGCACCAGAAGATCATCTATTCGTCAGCGATAGAATTCCGAAGCCATTCGTCGACATGGCAAGATACTTCTTTCCAAGCGCAAAGGCCATCGAGGAATTCTGGAAAATGACAACGATTGCTGCCTATAAAAATAACCAGGAAAACGAGCCAGATTCGATTCTGTCTGTTTCCCTGGATTCTTTTAATCAGCTGGTTCGTAAAATGAAGTCAAACGTCACGGTGAAAAATCCACTGGCCTACTATACCGGCATTTTGAACAAGAAGTTTCAGGAGATTTATTTCAGCGATCTTTTTGAGATGGAATTTTAAGACGGCGCAGCATAATTAGGCTGATACTCCTTGCCTTTTAATACGATTACTATACACTTGATGATCTGAAAAATTCCAACTCTTCACAATCTAGAATTAAAACGAAATAAAGCCCCCTGCATAGGAGAGCTTTAATTAAGGCAAATATAATTATTTATATTTGGTTCAGGGAAGTTCAATTGTTACAACCGTTCCCTTACCTTCTTCACTTGAGAAATCGATTTTCCCATTATGGTCATGGACAATCTTCAGACTGCGCATTAACCCAAGTCCTGTCCCTTTTTCTTTGGTAGAATAGTAAGGCTCACAGAGATGCTTTATGCGTTCTTGACTAATTCCCGTCCCAGTATCAATGACCTTTATCTGGACTTTATCTTCCACGCACTCCACCTTGATGGTAAGGTTTCCACCGAAAGGCATGGCTTCAATAGAATTCTTAAATAGATTGATAAAAAGGAGTTTAAGCTGTGGTTCGATGCAGCACAACAATAGGTCCTTGTTGCAGTCTGTTTCAATAAGGGTATTTATTTTGTTATCGTTAATTTCCGTCTTCATCGCTTTTAGGGAAGACTGAATGATGCTGACAATTTCAGCAATAGTCCATTCATTATGCTTGGAATGGGAAAGCTCGATAAATTCGTTCGTAAACTTATTTATTTGATCTAGCTCCATTTTTATTACAGGGAGGTAATCAATCAACTTGTTGTGATCATGGCCTTCTTCAACTAATTTGAAGAATCCCATTATACTCGTAAGGGGGTTGCGGATTTCATGAACTACTCCTGAAGCCAGTCTGCCAATCATTGCAAGCTTTTGTGATTGCTGCATGATCTGATCCATTTCCTTCTTTTCTGTAATGTCGTGAAAAGTAGCTAGTACATATTCCACATTTTCACTGCTTCCCGCTTCAAAAATTGGCCTGGTGTCAACTAAGATCCATCTCTTTTCGTTCTTTTTTGGATTGAATATATACATTTCAACATTACTGATCTCTTCGCCGGTTCTTAATGTTTTCATTGAAGGGTGTTCATCACCGCGAAAATGATCCCCTGACATATTTTCGGCATCCCACTCTTCGTTCATGGAAGTCATATTGACTAACACTTCTTGTTTATATCCTAAAATTTCGCTTGCGTTTTTATTTGCGTATATGATCTTCCCGGTTGTGTCCTGAAGGATCATTCCACTTGTCAATGCCTCATAAATCCTTTTATGGTGCTCCTCTAGACGTTTCTTCTCTGTTACATCACGGGTAACCCCAACAATCTCACTTTCTAAGTTGCCATTTAAGATAACCGGAGACAAGACACTATGGAAATAGTGTGTTTTACCTTTTAGTTTCAATTCCCATTCAAATTCTGTAACTTCACCAGAAAGAGCTTTCTCGACTTCCTTCTGTTGCCTCATAGAATCATTTAAAATGGTGGAGATGGATTTCCCTTCAAATTCTTCCTTAGTAAACCCATTAGTTTTTAGCCATTTTCCATATACACTAGTGATAATATAGGAATGATCAATTGTGAAAACAAGGTCATTCATCGAGGAAACAAGAGCTTGGTATTTCTCCTTGCTCTTTTCCAACTCTTTAAAAGAGAGAACTTTATCTGTAATGTCAACTCCAGTTGCTAAAACAAATTGTATGTTGCCTTCCGAATCATGAACAATTTTACTCTTCCATTTAATGAATCTTTTTTCACCATTCTTCATCAACCAAAAATTTTCATATTCTAATGGGATTTCACCAGATAAATAATTTTTAATGATCCCCTGTTTTCCTTCATTATCAATAAAAAGTCCCAAAACTTTTTTTAAATGCACTTCCTCCAGGCTGTACCCGGAAATTTGCTCAGTGTAATGGTTCCAGTTGTAAATACGCCCATCTTTATCAAGAATCACTACAAAAGATTGAATGGTATCCATTATAGTACGCAGATAGTTGTTTTCTTCTTCACGTGCATCATGATGACAGCGTGGTATAGAATGTTCTTTTAACATACAGAAAATCAATTTTTTACTGCCAATAGTCATCAAGGATGCATCGACTTCTACGCTAATCATTAAGTCATTTTGAGCAGGAAGGTGCAGAACGGTAGATAAACTGCCATCTTTATAAAGAAGTTCTTTTACGGAACGTCTTACTTTGGGCGTTATATATTTAAAAAGAGTTAAAACCTCTTTTTTCATTAACTCCTCTTTTGAGTATTTCAATAAGGAACATGCTGCTTCGTTCACTTCCAAAAGTCGATACTCATTTAAACCATCGTTAACTATTTCAAATATTAAGACGGGGTATGCTAATTCATTGAATATATTTTCAAAGAGTGATGACTCATTTACTACTGTCTCCATGCCGACACCTCCTGTATATAATACTGTTATTTTAATTATTGGTCAGGAGGACGTCCACCTATTTGTTTGTAATTCTAAATATTCAGGAAAATATGACCACATTTGAGTCCTTTCACCATGGTTTACTATTTCTACCGGTATAAGTAGATTTGTCACCATTTCTGCGTAAACAAATATAGGCAATGAAAACATTCTTGATTAAATGTTTATATGGTGCATCTTTACCTTAGGCCAGGTTGCTTTCCAGTTCTTCTTAACAATCCGCTCCTCATAAATCGCGGCACGTTCTATTGTTTCTGTAAAAAAAGGAGTCGGTTTCACTTCAAGATTGAGGACATCTTCTATCCCAAAAGGAGCGGTCAGGACCAAGTTATTTTCACTGTCCATTTTTACGCCTAGAGCCGTGGCCGTTTCCGGAAACTTTGAAATCGCATCTTCTGAAGAAGCATATGGAGGAATCTGATTGACGACATGCATCCTTGCCTGGTTTTTAACAGACCAGGGTATATCAGGCAAAATCCTTTTCAACTGTTTCTCTAGTAACTTTTCGTCATTCTCATCAATGTTTAATGAGTCAAAATAGATCACATCGACATCAGGGATTGAAGTTCGTTCTTTAAAATCGTGAAGCTCATCCCAGATTTTCGAACGAACAAACCCGGCACAGATCCACCAGTCAGGCAAATTCAGTGTGCTGGCAGCTTGTATAATCTCCATCATTGTATCGTCGCTTTGAATTAACTGGATTACATCAACTTTGTTTTTCAACATACAATCCCCCATCGACCGAACGTATATTCTTATAGTATCACACTGAGACAGTAAGGGAAGATTTTCCTTTAAAATATGCCTTGAACCCCGTAAAATGAAAGAAAATAGATTAGTACGCCGGAGGTCAAATGAAAAAAGTTATTTTAGTGATGTTATTTTGGGGTATGATCATTTTCTCTGTTATAGCGCAGGTATCAGACAAATTCATTAATTGGCTGAGTCCAAATGCCCTTTCTCTTATTGATGAAAGAATGACATACACTTTTGTTCCTATGATGATGAATTTCTTTGTTTTATTTTTAATGCGGAAAATTAGAATGCATAAATCCTGGTTCCTTCTATTTTTCATCGCCAATGTGTTCTTGTTCCTATTCTATATTTCTTACCAATACGGGGATTGGGGTCTTGGGAGAGTTAGATAAGTGCTCGAACTATCTATTTTAAGAAAACAAGGAAAAAAAATAAAAAGACATTTTTCCCATATTACTCACTTTAAATTGGTAAACAGTTAAAAAAACGGCATAAAATCACTAGTTAATCACATCCTAAAATCAAAAGATATTAGGGAGGATTACCAGTGCCAGAGAAAGCTTCCATTTCTTCTTCTGAATTAGCCACTTTATGGCTTACCTATCAGGAAAAAACAATGATTTTACGAATGCTGGAATACTTTATAGACAAAGCTGATGATGAAAAATCCAGGGGAATTATGACAAGTTTGTATGGAGAACTTGAGTTATATGTCAACAAAATCGTGGAAATTTTCGAACAGGAAGGTGCTGTCATTCCAGTCGGATATACACCAGAAGATGTAAATAAACATGTCCCTAAGTTATATGACAATGGTTTTGATATTATGATTGTCCGGCTGTTAAATCAAATCAGTATGGGAATGCATGCATTGAATTTAACGATGACGTTTCGTGAGGATATCAATATCCTTATGGCAGACCTTACCGCTCTCAGCCAGAAGTATTACAGGATTTGCACGCAATATTTACTAGAAAAAGGGCTGCTGGTAAGAACTCCTTACGTTCCGATGCCAAAGACCGTCGAATTTGTAAAGGATTATGATTACTTTGGCGGGCTGCCCATTAATCCATTTAACCAGAAAAGGACCTTAAACACACTCGAGGTGGCCCATATCCAAAAAGGAATCGAAGCAAATCTCACAGGCTTGCAGATGATCTTAGGGTTTGCCCAATGCGCCAATGATAACGAGGCTAAGAAGTTTTTTCATGAGGGAGCAGAGCTTGCTAAAGGGATTGTCAAAGAATTAAGTGAGTTAATGATCCAGGAAAGTCTTCCTGCCCCACAATCATCGGGTGGAAATGCAACTCAATCCACAGTAGCTCCATTTTCGGATAAATTAATGATGTATTGTACAAGTCTTTTCTGCAGCTTTTCCCTGGGAAGCAACTCGCTCGGAACTGCTTTTAGCTTACGGAATGACCTGCCTGTAAAAATGACCATCTTTACGAAGGATGTTTTTGAATATGCTCATAAAGGTGCCAAAATCATGATTAAAAACGGATGGATGGAAGAGCCGCCGCAAATGGTAAATCACAAACAATAGAAAGCGCACGGTGCACTAAGTAGTTCGATTGTGAATTGGAAAATCCAAAAAGTCACTCACTTCATACAACTCAATCACATAGAAAAACGCAGAGGTTTTAGCATCCTCTGCGTTTTTGGGGTATTTTAATTACTTGTTCTTCAACAAACGCTTCCTATTAGAGGTACAAAAGAAAACTGAAAGCTTTATTTATTGCTTTATTCCCCTAACCGAAACGGTATGATACCCCCTTGAATCTGGACCTTTGATTAAGGCAACGTCCTTAAATCCTGCACTCTTCATATACGGAATCACTTGATTTTCAGTAATGCCTCTTATGCCTTCCCAAGTTTCATCTTCTTTCCCGTCAGAAAAAGTAAGTATTACAACTCCTTCTGGCTTTAGAACCCTGAAGATTTCCGATAAAGTCGTTTCTATATCATTCCAAAAATAAATGGTTTGGATACTTAGAAATGATGTAGGAAGTCTGAGTGACCTCCTCAATCCGATTCATGGCACCAGTGGCAGTCGTAAAAGCCCCTGATGCTTTTTTTAATTTACGCAGGAAAGCCCTTTCTGTTTGTCTGGCATTAAGTCTCATCATTATCTCCCTTAAGCACTGATTCTCTTCCCATACTTTTGGTGAAGGATGTCAAACCACTCCTGTTTCCATGCTTCAAGTTCTTGCTTGTAAATGGCAGAAAAAAAGCGGAAGTCTTCTGGATATGCTTCTTCCAGCGGGATACGCGAATAATGAAAATAAGGGATGCTTCGCATATTCTTCCTCCCTGTCTTCTGTACGGCTCGCAGTTCCCTGTCAAAGAAGCAAGCCTTAATGAAGGAGAGCGGCTCCGACAGGATGATCTCTTTCCAATCCACCCCAGTCGTATCGCAGTTAAATGGACATAGATAGCAGCGTGAGCGCTTGTCCGGCATGTTGTTGTCTTTGAGGAATTGGATGCTGTCATTGGTCGTTAGATTCTCTTCAACGAGTGGATAGGAGAGGTAAATGTATTTGAATTGAGAAGCCTGGTATTGATTAATCCTTTTGATTTCATCATAGGAAAAACCAATATCCATGATAATGCCAACATTCTTTGGCATTCGCTGGGTGGGTTTCAGACCAAGATCACGCAATACAAACTTCCGTGCCATCTGCTGAACCGGCACAATCTTAAAGTCACCAGTACATTGGGGTGGCATTAATCCGCCTGGCACTTCCTTTCCGTCCTCATTTAAATGGTTAAAGTACAAGGGGAGTTGAAAGCGCTGATAGTCAGTGAAGATGTAGCGGAAAAGCATTTCCTCCAATCCCCTGTCCATCTTGCTGTGACGGGTGATGAAGAAAGGCATTGTATCGCCAAATTCTTTCTGTCTATTCTGCCACCAAGCCACCTGTTCGTGGATAAATTGCGGCTCGCTCCGGTGTCCGAAAAGACCGCCATATCGTACTTTCTACGCCCAATTAGCATATCGTTCATTAAATGTGCGGACTGGGTTCCCCCTCCAAAGGACAATACGGTGTAGATTTTTTCAAATCCCTTTGCATACATCTCTTCAAGGATTTCAGTCCTTGTCTTGAATACCCCTTCCCGATACTTTTTCGTAAGGCGGTAATCATTAATCTCGCCAAACAATTCAATTTGCTCTTCCATTTCTGTTGCCCCCTTGCGAAACAAAAAGGACCCCTTATTAGGAGTCCTATCTTTTTGCGGTCAATTGCTTGATTTCCTTGATTTCTTCCGGGCTCAATGAATCGACTAAGGCTTTCAGTTCTTGTTCTGCCTTTTCTCGTTCAGCCTTTACATCCTTGATCTCCCTGCGAAGCTTGGACAGGGTATCGGATTTCATCACCCACATCGCGTCCTGGTGATAGAAGTCTTCAAACTTTTCCTGCATGACCCGAAGATCAGCAGCTCCCCTTCTTTTTTCAATGAATTCTTCTGCTTTTGATTTAGTTGCTGTTGTCATGTGTTTCTCCCCTTCCATCAAACTTTCCATTATCAATGTTTTGTTTCATTTTGGTAAGTGTTGCAAGTGAGCCGTATGCACTCATTCTGCGAGTTTTGCTGATTGGTCTTTTAAGGAGTTTTTCTTGCTTGGCAATGCTACTTGTTATCCAATGCAGACATTTTTCTTTATCCATGTTTTTTCCCCCATCACTTAAAAATAAAAAAACCCTCTCACATGGAGAGGGCTTCAAAGAAGTTCATGTTACTTAGTTATTAAATTGTGAAGACTGTCAATCACGTTATTAAGCTGAAGTGTGATTTTTAGCAATAAGCCAGCAATGATAATCTGTAAACCAATTGAAACATATTTTAGATTCATATTTTTACCTCGTTTTATTTTTATAATGAAGTATGAAGAGGTTATAATCAACAGTTTTTTAATAGCTATAAGCAATTTGAATTTTGATGCTGCTTTCTACGGAATGACCTCGTGATGTTGTAAATGTACCTTCTCATACATGTCTAATCGTGCATATCGATAACCTTGAGCTGACCTCCAAGAAGTACCAGGTCTGAAAACGTCACCATCCATATTAGAGTCCGTAACTACCCATCTTGCATAATCATAAGTAGTAGATCCTTGAGCATCTATTTTCGGATCAGTGGACATATTGGCTGTAACAGAGATATTCCAAGGCCAACCAAATGTAACGCTGTAAGAACCGTCCGCATCATCATAAGGAGCCCAATCATCAATGAAATCCCTATCAAACGGGATGTCGTGATTTGTCCATAATTTAGGTACGTACCAACCATGGCCCTGCATCTCAGTAGCATCTTTTAAAGAAAAATAATCAAATTTTGGATCATCGTCAGCCGATGATTTATAAAGAATCCAACTAGTAGCCGTATATCCAACCTCGGTACCGCTATAATAGGCTTTACCAAAGACCCTGGCAGGGTTACTTTTAACTGATGTAGAGTCTGCTTTCGCACTTAATGGAGAAAGAGCTCCGAATATTTTAGGAGTTTTGGCTGCAACATATTCCGCCTCCTCAACTTCTACTTTTTCAGATGTGCTCTGCAATACTTCATTGAGTATAAAATCTTTGGTAGGCTCGATTTTATTGCTGTCTGCATCATAGGAGCTGATCTTTGAAATAACCAATTGGTTGTGCTCATTACCATCCAGGGTGAAACCAACCACATCATATACCAAGTCATCCGGATTATCTTCACTGTTCGGGTTCTTCTTTCGCGGACCCTTAATTTTTTCCATCTCTTTATCGTCGAGATCAAAACGGAAGGTTGATGCTACACCATTTTCGTCTTTCTTGACAATGCTCATTTTATCAAGACCCAGAAGGTCAGCGTATTCCGGAGTGGTCACGCCTCCAACAAGATAGACCTTCGCCCCATTTTTCAGCGCTCTGTTCAGAGTTTGCTGAAGGGCTTTGTCGTTCCTTACTTCTTCCACATCAAACACCAGGTCTTCAAAACCCTCTAAAGAATCAGCTGAAGGCTTCCCCTTCTGGAACTTTATCTTCAATTTTCCATTAGCTATTTTTTCTTTCGCCCCCTTCATCTGATGGTGCTTGCCGCTATTGATGTCTGCCATAAGCTGTCCAAAATCAGAGTTAGATGAAACATACAGGTCACGAGCGAAGGTGCTGGCTGAAACCTTAGATTGTTCCTTTTCATCTTGGTTAAACGTAAACGGATTCATTACTAGAGTTGCTGCTAAGACTGAACCGCCAACGATACTGAATATTTTTCTGCGATTCAATGTTTTTCCCCCTATTTGATTGTTTGGTATTCCAGAAGACGATATCCTGCCTTCTCTCTCCACCCTTTGCAGTAGGTTGCATACTGTTTCTTTCATTATACAGTCGCATAGTCCTTAAACCTAAAGAATTTTAATGTTGCTAAGTTGGGGAAATTTTCGAATGGCCTCACCCCCTTTATTTTTAACAGATTGATAATTGGACTAAATGCAACCACCTCCTTTCCAATAATAGAAACAACAAAAGAACCCAACCAATAGGTTGGGCCCTTATCAAGTAAATTTATTGATATTTTTTTTATGGAGGAAATCAAGTTATTCATTGCACTGCGTTCGGTTGCGTTCCGCTCAATGACGGCTTCACCTAGTTTTCTTTTCTCCTCCAGAGTTTCCTGGATTTTTTCATCTATAGTTCCCATGGTTACAAGACTGATGATGTCTACCACTGAATGAGTTGAGCCAATCCGGTGGACACGTCCGGCTCGCTGTTCGAACACAGCAGGGTTCCATGGAGAATCATAGTTAATGAGAGTATTAGCGAACTGTAGGTTAATCCCGTAGTTGCCAGCATCTGTGAGAATGAAAAACTTATACTCCGGATCATTCTGGAAGGTATCAATCATTTCCTGGCGTTTAGCGGAGCTCATGGATCCATTCAGCAAAGCGACTTTGCCATGCTTACTTAACTCCTTTTCAATGATGGACTGCATTCTGGCAAACTGCGTGAATATGACAATCTTATTGACACCTGACTCCAATCGGTCCGTACAGATGTCCACAAGCTCTGCCAGCTTAGGAGACTTGATTCCTTCCGCTATCATATCCTGATAATGCTTGGACATTCCTGTGCCCTGCAGAAGTAAATCAGGGTGGTCAGATACCGCTACCATTAAATAAAGGTATCCAAGGATCTGATCTTCTTTGTTCCGATTTCTTCGACCCAGTTTCCTTCGTCATCAAAGCGTCCATTTACTTCCTGAGAGGAAAGCTCCTCAAGAAGATTGAGGAAATCAGTTTGGATTTTTTCATAGAGGGCAGATTGTTTGGGGCTCATTTCCACATCTCGACGGTGGAATATCATTGGAGGTAAATCTTTCGCCACATCCTTCTTCAGGCGGCGAAGCATGTAAGGGGATATTGTCCTGCGGAGTTCGCCTAACCGTTTCGGTCCTATCGGGACAAAGCGGCGGCCAAACTTTGAGGCATAAACAATATGTTTCTTTCGGAAATTGGTAATGTTTCCAAGGAGTCCTGGCTGGACCCATTCCATGAGGGCGTATAATTCTTCGATGGTGTTTTGAAGGGGCGTGCCTGTACTGGCCATGAAGACCGTGTTGAAATAATCATGATCGAAGGGCAAATTATTGAGATTTGCTTGCACTAGTTTTGATCTCTTTTCCTTTATTGCCTTTTTGTTTCTGAATTGTGCTGATCTAATAATTGTTGGAGAAATGTCCAAACCGACCATTTCTTGAGTTAAATCCTTTTCCAAAAGCAATTTAATTGCATAACCTGCTCCACAGCCCAACTCTAAAATCCTGTCCCCTTTTTGAACATTCATTAACTCCAATGTCCAATTTGTTTCAGTCTTGTGCTGCCTTACCATTTTTTCACCAATATAGGTGCCTATTATTCCTTTTGGTGTTTTATAATGCTGATTGATAAATTCTCTAGTTTTTTTAAGGAAGCTCATACATATCTCCTGATTGATTTGTCTAATATCCTATAATCCGAAAATGTTGATTTACTCTTGATGAATCTTCTCCACCACGTTTTCAATCACTGTATTCACATGAGCATAACCAAAATAATGAACATACATGACTTCGTTTTCCCTTGTAGCAAATACTTGCTTCATGTCATTTCCTTCAGGGACAATCAAAAGGTTCAGGTCCGGGTGCTTCTTTTCTACAAAATCACCATTCTGCACTAACAATCTCACCTCTTATTCTTCTCCATTATTGAGCCCATCGGAGAAAGCTCTTTGGCCTATGCCTAGATTACTACTATTCTGGAGGTAACCTATAAGTTACTTTCCCCTGGCTATCCAAAAATTCCATTCTAGGAATATCCTTTTCATCAACAACCATCCGAATCCTTGGAGTCCCTTTGCTATCAAATAATTGTACCGAAACCTCGCCTTTCGTGTTTTTCCCCATGAATGCCCGATGAGTATTCCCTTCCCATATAGCATTAAGCTCTTTCTCTTTTTCATCTTCTGATAAATTTGAGTTTTGGATTTCCTCATCTTTTTCTATAAGTTCAGACAATGGAGTATTAGGACGATCTTATATTGAGAAGCCATAATGCTTTTCACCATTGTCATCTATGTAATGCATTTGAACAACCTGGTCTTGCTTATATTGATCAAAGGTTATTGTGGCAGCCGATTCATAATCCCCATTTTCATCTTGTTTACTTCCAAATGTTAACCCGCCGCACTCCTCACCATTACCGTTGTAAAACATCAATCCAGCTATTGGATCATTCTGCCTGTGACCAGGAAGAATATCTTTCCCATCCATGATTACTGGAGGAATATGATCATTATTGAAAAGCCTCAACCTCACTTTTCCGTCTTTATCCACTATATTCAAATTCTCAACGTTGATACTTTTAAAGTCTGCCATACAAACCTCCTATATTTTTCCTAAAAGATAAGTTCGACATACTTCGCAAGATTCCTCCTTGCTCAAAAGAAGCCGCCTCTAGGATTTAGTCCTTTATGAATTATTCGTAACTTAATAGGATATCATTCAAGTAAAATATGGTAATCTATTATTGGAAATATTTCAATATGAGGTAGATAGTTAATGGACTCATATTTTTCAACTTCCAAAATGCAGATTTACAGCATAGAAGCTGTTCAATGGGAAGCTAGAATGGCTGGTGTGTTAAATAGTCTTGGTATTTAAACCGTTAAAAATCTATTACCTTAAAAATATGAAAAGGTGAAAAACATGAATTTCGATACGATAATAGAGGATCCGTTACAAGCAAACGTTGAGAGAACCATCGAGAGAGTAGCAATCAGAGCAATCATTATGGTGAATAATCGAATTCTTTTAATTCAATCCAGTAGAGGAGACTTTAAATTTCCCGGAGGCGGACTGGAGGAAAACGAAAGCCATGAGGAATGTCTAATACGAGAGGTTAGAGAAGAAACCGGTTATATTCATTGCATTGTCAACGATAAAGTTGGCACAGTCACTGAAAAGAAAATGGACGAGTATATCAACAATGCCCTATTTCAAATGACCTCGCACTATTATCTTTGTGATTTGGCAACTGATGAAAAACAGCCCTACAACTGGTTGGGTACGAAGCTGAACTGAATTCCACACCCAAATGGGTTACCCTGGAGGAAGCCATTAAGCAAAATGAAAGCTTGATTGACAGATATAAGCAAAATGGCTGGTTGAAGCGTGAGACATTTGTGTTGAAACAACTTGAGAATATGCTGATTGAGGAATGTATATAAAGCACTGGTAAACAGCTTATCATTTATTGGTAAATTATCTGTCACTCCGTGGTAAAAACAATGGCAGTAGTGGCAGTGATCATCAAATTACACTTTCCTACATGGTTAGGATAGTGTGTGCTAATCTATTCCTTCCAAGCTGAACTAACCAAAAAAAGCGCAGGATGCTCCCATGCGCTTCCAATCTAGCTAACCAGCATTGGATAAATGTCTCGCAAATAATTCGGAATATCCTTTTCTTGAACTCTAGCCATTTCTTTAAAAGTAACTCCTTGTGCTAAAAGGAACTCAACCAATTCCCAACCGGCGTAGTATGCTTCTCTTTCATGGTTTGTAGTTCCATTCCCAAACGTGAACATTGTTACCGCTTTTGAAGTGGCATCATCTAAAAAAGGAAAAATTCCGTTTAGGATTTCCGCTCGGTTTTCTTTACAAGATTGAAGCCAACCTTTTTCACGCTCAATATAATGTTCATCTGGATGCCCTGGAACTAAAGATTTGCTTACCTGGGTCGCTAACCCTTCCTGCAAAATAGTAGATGCAATTGTTCGTTCCCACTCACCTGTAAGATTTGCCGTTTGTGTATGTACTATATGTGTCAGCTCATGTGCGAGAAAAATTTCAGAATCTCCGTTCTCTACCGGTAGACAAAGTGCCATACGCTTTTGGTCATAGGGAGCAACAAAAGGATTATTTTCAAATCCCCCAACGAAAAAAACAACGACTAAATCAATTGGCTCATTATAACCAAGCAATGCTTTCACTTTTGTCAGGTACTCCCTTACTTTTACCTCATTTGGTTTCCATGACTCAATAAAAATTAAATAATCAGGATAAACTTCCCAGGCAGTGTCCAGTAAATTTCTCGCCATCTTTTTTCCCTCGTCTCCAGGAGGAACCGCCGCAAAGTTATAATGCTCATTCCAAAGAGCCCATCTTTTTTCATCATCAATATCAGGCTTATTAGCTATGTCGTAAAAAGACAAAAACTTAGGCACCAAATTCAGCAATTCCACTTTATCCAAGAATTCTCCCCCTCACCAGTCTGAGTTATTACCGCGTCTCTAGAGTCTCCTTAAGAGATAAAATCTGATAGTTTTAATGTTAGTCCTGAATTATTCACAATAAA
>NZ_BAUW01000072.1 GCF_000517385.1 Mesobacillus boroniphilus JCM 21738
CACTAATCTAAGTAAAAAGTTTTATACTTTCATATAGATGTTATATGCAATTTTATTAAAAATTTCCATCTTCTCACAGATTATCGAATCTGTTATCCGCTTGTAATCTATCTACTTAAACAACAGGAGTAGTGGCCATATTGATTTCCTTATCAAGCTCTGCTTCATATCTTTCTTTTTCAGCATCGGCCCAGTTAAATTGTTCGGCCATATAGCCGCTGACAGCTGCTCTCGTTTCATGTACGGAGGCAATATCAAACAGCAAGTCGCCAGTCCTCCTGAAATAGAAATCAACCGGCGTTGCAATGAGCTCGTGCTCGATGCCATAAGCCAACTTAGCAAAGGTGACTAACGGGATGCTGAATTTCTCAGCTGCTGCTTTTTTCTGGCTGACAAGGTCGAAGACGATAGCGGAATTGGAACCATAGAATGCAGCGATATGCTTCGCTTCCTCTTTGGAGAAACCGACTTTTATCCCCTGCTGTGAAGCTGCCTCGACAAACTGAGGGAATTTCTCTGATCCGCCAATGTCCCCGCCGGAAATCGGCAGATGCTTCGTTTGGCTAGGCTTAAGCTTGCGGCCTTCCTCTGCCTCAAACTTTCCGGCCACAAGGTCAACAATCGTTTCCGCCATCTTGCGGTAACCCGTCAATTTGCCACCGGCAATTGTAATTAAACCTGAATCAGATTCCCAGACTTCATCTTTACGGGAAATCTCGGAAGGTCCTTTGCCTTCTTCATGGATCAGCGGACGGATTCCCGCCCAGCTTGACTCGACATCTTCAGGCTTCGCTTTCACCTCTGGGAACATATAATTAATCGCATTGATCAAATAATGCATATCTGCCTGAGTCATTTTTGGGTCCGCTTTGTCTTCATCGTAAAACGTATCTGTCGTCCCTACATACGCCTTGCCGTTGCGGGGAATCGCGAACACCATTCTTTTATCTGGAGTATCGAAATAGACTGCCTGCTTGAGCGGGAATCGGGACTGGTCGATCACAACGTGGACGCCTTTTGACAAAATTAAGCTCTTGCCTTTTTTGGAGCCGTCTTTTTCACGAATGTTATCCACCCACGGACCAGTGGCGTTGATGATTTTCTTTGCATAGACTTCGTAATTTTCCCCTGATAGTTGATCATTGACTATCACGCCAACAATCCTGCCGTTTGCATATAGAAGGTCCTCGACTTTGGAATAATTCAGAGCTGTTGCGCCTTTTTCAACCGCGGCCTTCATGACCTCGATTGTCAGTCGCGCATCATCCGTGCGGTACTCCACGTAATATCCGCCACCCTTTAAACCTTCCTTCTTAATAAGCGGCTCTCTTCGTAATGTTTCATCCTTGGAAAACATCGTTCTCCGTTCGCTCTTTTTTACCCCTGCTAAAAAGTCATAGACTCGCAGGCCAATCGAAGTGGTAAAGCTGCCGAAGGTTCCGCCTTGTGAAACGGAAGCAGCATCCACTCAGGAGTCGTTACATGCGGACCGTTTTCATAAACGATTGCTCTTTCCTTGCCTACTTCAGCCACAACTTTGACATCAAGCTGCTTCAAATAACGCAAGCCTCCGTGGACGAGCTTGGTTGAACGGCTGGATGTCCCGGCCGCAAAATCCTTCATTTCAAGAACTGCAGTATTTAATCCTCTGGTCGAAGCGTCAAGAGCGATTCCCGCACCTGTAATGCCGCCGCCGATTACAAGTAAATCAAATTTATTGTTTTTTAAATTGGAGATAATATCATTGCGTTTAGTATTCGTAAACATGGTGTTTTCCTCCCTTAGAACAGGAAAAGAGACTGCGAAAAACATTACCTAATGGACGGTAATGTTTCGCGGTCTCTCCAGATCTCCTGCCGTTTTATTAACTTGTTATCATTGTATCAAATTCGAAGGTAAAGTGGAAATGTCTGAATTTTGAACTTTGATTTATTTAAAAGCCATTGCAGCCTTGACAGCTTTTTTCCAGCCGCCATACAGCTGGTCACGATTTTCATCGGACATCTTTGGTTCAAATGAACGGTCGATTGCCCACTGGGACGCGATTTCCTCCTGGCTTTCCCAGTAACCAACTGCAAGACCCGCAAGATAAGCTGCGCCCAAAGCAGTTGTTTCGTTAACAACCGGTCTTTCGACTGGAACATTCAAAACATCACTCTGGAAGTTCATCAGGAAGTTGTTCATGACTGCACCGCCGTCAACGCGGAGAGTCTTCAGCTCGATTCCTGAATCGGCTTCCATAGCTGACAGAACATCCTTCGTCTGGTAAGCAAGTGACTCAAGAGTTGCACGGACAAAATGCTCCTTGCTTGTTCCGCGTGTCAGACCGAAGACCGCACCTCGGACGTCGCTGTCCCAATAAGGAGTTCCCAGACCGACGAACGCTGGAACAACATAGACACCATCGGTAGATTCTACTTTTGTCGCATAATCTTCGCTGTCTTTAGCATTCTTGAGCATTCTCAAGCCGTCACGCAGCCATTGGATCGCAGACCCGGCAACGAAAATGCTTCCCTCAAGCGCATACTCGACCTTGCCATTCAGGCCCCAGGCAAGGGTGGTCAGTAGACCATGCTCTGATTTAACCGCTTTTTCACCGGTATTCATAAGCATGAAGCAGCCTGTTCCGTAAGTATTCTTCGCCATGCCTTTTTCAAAGCAAGCCTGGCCAAACAAAGCTGCCTGCTGGTCACCCGCCGCCCCGGCGATTGGAATCTCGTGGCCGAAGAAATGGTAGGCAACGGTATTGGCGTAAACCTCTGAAGAAGGCTTGACTTCCGGAAGCATCGAAGCCGGAACACCGAGAATCTCGAGTAGCTCTTCATCCCACTTCAGGTCATAGATATTGAACATAAGCGTTCGCGAAGCATTGCTATAGTCAGTAACATGGGCACGCCCGCCGGAAAGCTTCCAGATTAGCCATGTATCAATTGTACCGAACAACAACTTACCTTCGTCAGCTTTTCGTCTCGCGCCCTCTACATTTTCAAGGATCCATTTTACTTTCGTTCCTGAGAAATAAGCATCAATTAGCAATCCTGTTTTATCGCGAAATAAGTCATTGTAGCCTTTTTCCTTAAGCTCATCACAAATTCCGCTTGTCTGCCTTGATTGCCATACAATCGCGTTATAAATCGGAATTCCTGTTTCTTTATCCCACACCACTGTCGTTTCACGCTGGTTGGTAATTCCTATTCCCGCTATTTGCTCAGGTTTAACATTTGACTCGGACAAAACACCAGCGATGACTGCCAGCACGGATCCCCAGATTTCATTCGCATCGTGTTCTACCCAGCCTGGCTTCGGAAAATGCTGCGTGAATTCCTTTTGCGATACATGGACAACCTTTCCCGCTTTATCAAAGAGAATTGCCCTTGAACTTGTCGTTCCCTGGTCTAAAGATAGAATGTACTTTTCCATAAAATTATTCCTCCCTTTTGAACTTAATCGCTTTCAATATATCAAAATCTTACGCGCCTACTTTAGATGCATCCAATTGTCCTGCCTGTTTTTTGCCTACTGTATAAGCTAATGCAAGAATAACTGCTACTATACCAACTACCATCCAAAAAGTCCCTGTGACTGCTCCCGTGAACAGCGCTTTGTAAGCGACTGCTCCAAGTGAACCGCCTAATAATGGTCCAACAACCGGAATCCATGAATAGCTCCAGTTCGACCCGCCCTTGCCTGGAATCGGCAGCAGGAAGTGAGCAATACGCGGCCCAAGGTCACGTGCAGGATTAATCGCATATCCTGTTGTACCGCCTAGCGACATACCAATGACGACAATCAATAAGCCAACAGCTATAGGATTCAATCCCTCAGTAAATTTGTTTGCGCCAATGAATAGTAGTCCTAAAACAAGAATAAAAGTGCCGAAAAACTCACTGAATAAGTTTGAAAAAGTGTTCGGAATTGCAGGTGCGGTAGAGAAAACGCCCAATTTTGTGCCAGGATCATTCGTTTCCTTCCAGTGTGGCAGATAATGCAAGAATACTAGTGTCGCCCCAATCATCGCACCAATCATCTGTGCCAGCACATAACCCGGAACGTCTGCCCACGGAAATGACCCATCAATCGCAAGTGCCAGCGTTACTGCAGGATTTAAATGCGCCCCGCTTATTGAACCTACCGCAAATACCCCCATTGTAACCCCAAGTCCCCACGCAATTGTAATGACAATCCAGCCAGCGTCCTTCGCGTAAGAATTCTTCAGCGAAGAGCCAGCTCCAATCCCGGCACCGCAGACAATCAAAATCATCGTGCCAATTATTTCTCCCACAAATGCTGACATACACAATTCCCCTTTCTTGAATATCATAAAGATGTATAAACAACTAAGAAGGTGCAAAAAAGGGAGATCCACACAGCATACCTAAAAAAGCATAGGTATTCAGTGTGAATCTCCCAATCTCCGTCACATTCTTAACTTGTAATTAAAGTATACTTAGGATTGAAAACGCTGTCAACGGGTTTATTTTATTATTTTGATTTTTACTTTTTCAATAGTGAGTTTGTGAATCATTGAGCATAGCGTATAAAAGATCCTGAATCCTCTCTCCACACTGGTCTGCGAATTTTTTTTCAATTATGGAGAATCACATTCTACCAGAAACTTGATATCATCTAAAATGTCTTGCAAATGGTCCTCCATAAACTGCCTTATGGAATCCATTATTATTACGCTGCTTTCTTATATTTATTTGATAAAGGCTGCATAATATTAATGCAGCCCCAGAGAGTACTTTTACTATTATATCATTTTCATTATGAGTTATTGCCTGTCATGATAGCGATTCCAAACGAAAGAAGCAAAGGATACTTCCCAGGTACGTCCCCATGCTTCTTTTTAAGAAAAGCGCAAGCGCCTTGGTCAGCCCCGAAAAGCGTTGGAGGGCCTGACAGTGAAGTCGTTCTTTGACTTCCTTGGCAGGACCGAAACGTCTCGAGGGGCTAGGCGCTGGAGCTAGACACTAATCTAATTAAATTATAAAGCAAAAAGAAAAAGAAGGAGCACAAACTCATCACCCTGTTTGCGCTCCTTCCTTCTATATTGGGAGAGGACCGTTTACTTATCCGGCGTCACTTTCACAGCATTCTTTCTGCTTCTTACCGTTGCCGCACAGTCGCTCATTCCCATTAAATATTCAATATCTCCCTGATATCTTTCTCTGTGATTTTTGCCAGGGCCTGGTCACCATGTTCGATAACGGTTTCGATCAGCTCGCGTTTGCTTTGCTGCAGTTCGTATATTTTTTCTTCGATTGTTCCCTGGGTGATTAACCGGATGACCTGGACGACGTTCTTTTGGCCCATCCGATGTGCCCGCCCTGCAGCTTGTTCTTCTACGGCCGGGTTCCACCAGAGGTCATAGAGAATGACCGTGTCAGCCCCAGTTAAATTCAATCCTGTGTTCCCCGCTTTCAAGGAAATCAGGAATATATCCGCCTCTCCCTGATTGAATCGCTCCACCATGCGGACCCGTTCTTTCGACGCTGTCCTGCCATCCAGGTAGAAAAAGTTCAACTCTTCCTTGTTCAAGTGGTCGCTTATAATGGAAAGCATGCTTGTGAACTGTGAGAAAATCAGCAAACGACGCCCATTCTCGACGGCATTGCAGACAATCTCCATCAGTTGCTGCAGCTTTCCTGATTCACCCTGATAATTCTCCAAAAATAAAGATGGATGGCAGCATAATTGCCGAAGCCTCGTCAAACCTGCGAGGATTTTGATGCGGCTTTTCTGGAATCCTTCTCCTTCAAGCGATTCTTTTGCTTCTGCTTGGATTCTGCCTAAATAAGCAAGGTATAGTTCTTTTTGCTGTTTCGTCAGCTCCGAATAGTTCACACTTTCAATCTTGTCAGGCAATTCCTTTAGGACATCCTTTTTGACCCTCCGCAGGATAAACGGACTCACCATTCTCGCTACCTTTTCAGGCGAAAGCTGACGGAACGCCTTCTGGTTCGGAAAGAAATCAGGCATGATTGTTTGGAAAATCGACCATAGCTCATCGATCGAATTCTCGATCGGCGTCCCGCTCAGCGCGAAACGGGTTCCAGACCGGACTTCCCTTACCGCCTTGGCTGCTTTCGTGGCATAATTCTTGATCATCTGTGCTTCATCCAAAATAAGCGTCCGGAACTCCTGCAGTGCATATTGTTCGATATCCTGCCTTAACGTCGGATAGGAGGTAATCCAAACATCCAGCGAAGCACCCTCCCGCATCATGCCAGCCCTTTCCTGCGGTGAACCAACCATCACCGCCACCTTCAATGAAGGAGCGAATTTATGGAATTCATTCTTCCAGTTATACACAAGTGAGGCAGGGGCAACAATCAGTACCGGCTTATGGTCCTGATTCCTTTCTTTTTCGGATAAAATAAAGCGATGCTCTGCAGCGTTTTCCCAAGCCCCATATCATCTGCCAGGATCCCGCCAAGCCGGTAATGATTCAGTGTGCTTAACCATTGGAATCCATAGTTTTGATAGTCCCTCAAAGTTGCCTGAAGCAAATTCGGTACATCGAATTCAAGTTGTTCCGGATTTTTCAGAGAATTCAAGAGCCGGCGGAACTGCCTGCCATATTTGGCATTGCTCCCTTTCTCCTTTTTCATCACCTCTTCAAGCTGCATACCCCTGTATAACGGCAGCTGCAGTGATTCATTTTTCAGTTGTGATGGTTTGATATGGAATTCCTGAAGCATATTCTGGATGCTCGCGTATTCCTCAGATGCGAGTGAAACAAAAGCACCATTTGGCAGCCGGTAGAATTTCTTCTTTTCAACAGCCGAAAGCAAAATGTTCTGCACATCATCCTGGGCAATTCCTTCGATGTTAAAGCTGATATCCAGCCAATTTCCAGAAGAATCCATATCAATGTTCGTCACAGGAACATGTCTGCTTGGCAAAATCAATGATTTAACAGCATTCGTCAGGAAGATGTCAGCCTGATCCTCTAGTTTAGGCAGCGTCTCGTATAGGAAATCGTATACATTTGCTTCGCCTTCCAAATACAAATAGTTCCCCAAAATTCTCAGGGGACAGCTTTCAAGGATAGCCATGATGGCCTCTTCTTTCTCTGCCTCTCTGATCAAAATCACTTGATCTTGCTCTGCTTTTGCGGCAGCAGGCTGGAATGGATTCAGCACTTTCTCACCATAATGATATTCCAATCGAACCTGCAGGACTTCATCGACAGAATCCACAAAAATCTTCGCCTGCAATGGAAATTTCGAAATACGGCTTGATACCTCATCGCAATTTTCAATTTGCCGATCCGGTTCATTTTGGGTACGACATGAGATAGGAACGGTTCAATTTGTTCCTCATCAATCATTAGTAATGGATTATGAGTTTTATTGACCAATTCCTTCACTTCTTTTATATACTGCTGCTGGTCAGGAGAAAGTTTATAGAAGTGATTCCTCTCAACCAGATAACCATAAAGGCCTAGGTACTCTCTCAAAAGAAGGTCCGATAAATCCAGTTTGAATGAATCCTGTTTCGATCCCTTATCCAGCTGTAAGGTAAGCGGCAATTCATCATGGTGGACTGCCACCCCTTCATAAACACTGCCTCCATATTCTAGCCGAACGGGCCCTTCAGCCATCTTCGCCAAAAATGCATCTGCCAGCAGCGGAGATATCGTAATGCTTCGCTCATCAGAAATAGAATTATTCCGGAAGTGATGTGCTTGCATTTGCTGGTAGACCCTCTCATATTCCACCGATTTCAGCAGCATCTCAATGACTTCTTTATCACTTGCTGAAAAATCATGCTGTAGGGGATCATAGGAAAAAAGGCTTGTGAATCCATAGCTGCGCTGGGCTTGGACCGCATTTAGAAACTCCAGGATTTTTCGGACCACATACGTCTTTTTCGGCCCAACTTTCATCTCTAACAATAAAACCTGATTTCCTGAATATGGTTTATAAATTTTACAAATCCATTCCACCACCAGCTGTTCTTTTCCTCCGCTTACTGGTTGAGCCAAAACAGGCTGAGGCTGATTCGCGAAGGCATCAATAAACTGGTCAGTGAGATATTTAGCATAAATTCGCTGCCTTTCCTCCGCTTGCCGTCTCTCTTCCTCCATCCTTCTCTTTTGTGAGTCCTGCAATATTCGTTCTCTCTCCTGAGCGGACAGCGGGCTTAATACATTCAATCTGGTATTCCCATTGTTCATAGATTCGCTTTCTTGAATCTTAAGCAAAACAGCCGCAACATGCTTGCAAGGGCTATAATACTGATCGAACGCAGGACAATCACATTCACATTCGATTCCTAGCTCATCAAGCTGAACGTTCACATGATAAATCGTTGACCCTCTAACTTTCGCATCCCAGGATTCCATCACAGGATTAAACACCAAGTCCCTCACATAACCGTTTCTATAATAAGAAACCCCCCGACGATAAACCGCCTCAGTGAATAATTTCCTTATTTTACTCTCCGTTAGTACACTAGACATCGATTTCCCCCATTTAATGATCCTGTTTCATTTTTACCAACTGTATTGTGATGGACTATCCCCTTTTCGTTCCACTATGGCAGCAGGAGCATTTTCTTCATCGGTGACTTTCAATAAGGTTACAGTGAACTTCCATTCTGCACCGAAGTCAAACAAATACAGGAATTTCTGTTTCTCATATAATCCAAGTTTGCTAATGGCTGCTTCTGTAACGAATGGCCCGACATCATCCATCGGCGAGTTATAGCAATTCCTGCTGAATCGTTTTCCATCCATGTAAAAGGCATATAAGTGATCATCATCGAACTCAAAAGCATCCTGGATTAATTTGTGAAGGTCCAGAAGGGTATGATTTCCAGATACTGCACTTTTCTGTAACAAGTTCGATTCCACAAAATCTTGAATAAGTATTTTCTGCGGTCCATCCCATCCTCAGCCCTTTCAAATTGATTGATTAATTCAGCATAAGAAAAGCGCAAGCACCTTGGTCAGCCCCGACAAGCGTTGGAGGGCCGACCGGTGAAGTCGCTCTTTGACTTCATCGGGCGGACCGAAATCGAAAAGTATAGCCGACTGCCAAGAAACGCAGAAACTGGAGACTCCGAAAAAAGAAGCGCTTTTTGCTTCTGACGGCGGAGTTGAAGTTTCTGCGTTTCTAGGAGGCGACACTAGACAAGCGACTCGAGGGGCTAGGCGCTGGAGCTAGACACTAATCTAAGTAAAAAGTTTTATACTTTCTTATAAGATTAGGAAAAAGCGCCTGCTTCATGCTGAATAAGGTTTGAGATTCCTCATCAGTGTCATTTTGAACATATTCTTCGTCATCCTCAATCAATTCCGGATAGAAACTATTTAAAAAAGACATTCCAGCCGCCACCCAATCATCCATAACTGGTTCCCAACAGTTTAATTTGGAGTTCTTGTTTCGTTTCAATGCAATATTCATTTCAGTGTTTTCATTTCAGTGTTTTCCAGTAAAGTTCAATTGTAAACTCAAAACGTTGAACTAATAAACTGTTTCATAAATCTTCCACAAGTGCTTCCTCGAGTCTTTCAACAGCTTGTTCTAAATTACTCACACTTTGCATCATTTTACGATTACTCACTTTACCGTCCCCACTAAGGCATTTCTATATTATCATTATACATCTGCCACAATTATGCAACAATGCTTTAACATTCTGGAAACTCAGCAACAACGATATTAACAGGCCTTTCTGTTAATACTTCAAATACTAACCATTAATTCAATCCCTATTTTTTAAAACTGGAGGTTAGGTCCCAATTCCTTCGAAACCATCAAACCTTAAGACCTTTAAGAAGGACACGCTAGGAAAGGTGACAGGCACCTTCCAGACGGAAGGAGCAAAAGGTACGTCCCCATGCTTCCACTGTGTTTCATTCTGTTTGTATGATAAAATACGATAACAAAAATATCTTTCGATCTTGAGGAGTACAGCAATGTATTTTAAAACCAATTTGGAACATATTGAAGACTATTTAAGTACAGGAAGCCTTGAAGATACACCCAAGTGGTTACAATTTTTAGCTGAATCTGAGAATTACTTGTTGAATTTGGAGTATTTCTATTCAGTTGATGACTGGGAGCCTAATGATTTAGTGTTGTATGTCCACAGGACTTTAAAAACACTTGACCAACTAAATCTAGAGGAAGAAATTGCACACTTAATTTCTACTACGCTTGTATATAGTGAGACTGCCAAAGGAGGGAGCTACACTCAACGTAAAGAGTGGTATAAAAAAGGTTATAATCTTAAGGTTCATAATGAAGGTTCGATGTCAATATTCGCAGAAAATTATGAAGGTAATAATAAACGATTGATATATGAATTAATTAGAGTACACGGGTTAATTGGGCAGTATCTCCGTGGTGAATCCATTTTAGATTCTCACTTAGAGTTAATCCTGATCTTAAAAGAAAAATACAGTATCGAAAAATCAAAAGAATTGATATTGTATTTGAATAAATGCGTCATTAGCGGTGTTTCTGATGAATTGTGGAGAAGGGTAGAGAAAGATGTAGAGAAAGTCGTTCACCAAATATTCGAAGGAGATTTAGTGGACTCTTTTGATCAAAGAGTCCATAAACTCACGGCCTCTTTGAAAGAAACGAAACAAGAAAAGAAAGAAATCATGATGGATCGTTATGATGAGTTAGAGACATTATTCTGGAACAAAGAATTCTGGTATGTTGAAGCAGCTATACATGACCTGAATTTTAAAGAAGTGTGGACAATCTTTAAATTGATTTACGAAAAAACGAAGCAATTTGATTATAAGCACCTGCAATTCGAAAAAATGATGAAACAACTGCATTATGAATATAAAGGTCAAACTAAGAGCAATATTTACAAAATCCGAATTGTAGAGAAGTATCTAAAGGAGATTGATCACTATGAGGATACAGGCTCTGCTCATTTGAAATTCGTTTGTAAATTGAATAAAAAAGCGAACATGGTTGAAGTTTTTTTTGAGTTTTCACCTGTTGGAGAAGCATTGATCAATTTTTGCGTTGAAGCTGAAAAAGTTGATATGATGCATAATCGTGCAATCCTGATGCTATTTGATTTATTTGGCCTAAGAAGAGACTCATATGACAGATTCAATAATGAAGAAACATACCTCAATGATATGAACAGTGCAGCTGAAGACAAAAGAATAATACTAGACTATATTAAAGGCCAACATATTCTGGATATAGGGCCAGGTGGCGGAATATTGATGGATATGATTGAAAATGAAATGCCATCCTTAAATATTACAGGAATTGACATATCAGAGAATGTGATTAATGAACTTAAAAAGAAGAAGAAAGATGAAAACAGGAATTGGAATGTAGTGAGTGGAAATGCATTGAATTTAACTGACAATTTCCCGAAATCGTCTTTTGATACCGTCATTTACTCATCGATTATTCATGAATTATTTTCTTACATTGAATTTCAAGGAAAAAAATTTAATGAACAAGTGGTCAGTGAAACTTTAAAAAGTGCTTATGAAGTTTTAAAGCCGGGAGGAAGAATCATAATTCGAGATGGTGTGAAGATGGAAAATTCAAAAATTAAGAGGATTATTCGCTTTAAAAATCCTAATGATATGATTTTTTTAGAGGAATTTATTAAATTGTTTCCAGGAAGAGACATCGAATGCGAAATTCTAAGTGACTCAGAAGCAAAATTACCTATTAACGACGCGATGGAGTTTTATATACATATACCTGGGGAGAAGAAAGCTTTTTACATGAAGCACAGGAACAATTCGGTATATTCAAGCCATCACAATATATCTCATTAATTAACGAGTTATTTGGAACCAATGTCAATATCATTCAAAAACTCAATTATTTACAGAGAGGTTATGTGATTTTCTTAAAAGATAAAATAGACTTTTTTGATGAAAATTATAAAGAAACCACATTACCTGATAGCACATTGTTCTTAGTAATTGAAAAGGTTCGTTGAAATAATTAAAAAAGCGGGACACTGGGACGTTCTCCTGTCCCAAAACATTAGAGATATCTTACAATTCATTCCAGTGAATCGAAATTTGCTGAAGGCCCCCTAAGCCCGGCACGATGAATCAGATTCTTTGAAACGCATAATATCCTTGCAGCCTGTCTAACGGTGATGCCATCAATCTCTTTGATTTTTATGAGATAGTGATCCTTCTGCCATCCGGGCAGGCTTTTCACCCGGGCAATGGCAATCTCGCCGAGCAGCTGTTTGATTTCTTGCCGTGCCTGTTCATCTGTCAATTTTCGTCTAGGATAGATATCTTCAAGGCATTCATCACGATTGGTTCGCTCATTGAATTTTTTGAAACCCTTTACTGCCGCTCCGCGCAGCATCACACGGTAAACACCGCTTGCACTTTTCCTTCTTGCTTCCCGAGGCATCCATGCCACCTCACTTTCCAATCCTGCGCAAGTTCAGTGCTTCTTCAATTGCAGCATCCGAAATAAATTGTTCTCCTCTCATGTCGGAAATCGTCCGCGCCAGGCGAATGAGTTTGATTTGGACCCTGTTGCTGAGACCATGCTTCATGGACAAGTCCTGCAATCGACTCTGCTGGGAATCTGTTAGCGGCCTGCTTCCAATCAGCTGCCCAAACGGGACGCTGCTATTGCAGATCTCCTTCCCATAACGGTCGTACTGTCTTTCCCTGGCGGCTATGACTCTTTTTCTGAGATCTTCGGAAGGCTCATTTTTGCTAAAATCGTGCCCCTTAAGATTGACCGGTTTTAAAGTAAGCAGGATGTCAATCCTGTCCAATACTGGACCTGACACTCTATTCTTATAAGCTTTTATCTGTTTTTCCGAACATGTGCAATAGTGGTTGTCGGATCCCAGATATCCACATGGACAAGGGTTCATCGCTGCAATGAAAATGAATTTAGCGGGATAAGTTACCGTGGAGTGAATGCGGCTGATGGTCACTTTCTCATTCTCCAAAGGCTGTCGGAGCATATCGAGTGTCTTTTTCGAGAACTCGCCCAATTCATCAAGGAAAAGGACGCCGCGGTGGGCCAGGGAAACTTCACCTGGTTTGGGATTGGTGCCGCCTCCAATAATCGAGACGGCCGATGCAGAATGATGAGGGTGTCGGTATGGAGGAAGAGTCAGTGAGGAGTAAGGAGCACCAGCAAGCTGATAGAGGCTGATTTTTTCAAGCTGTGACTCTTTTGAAAGCGAAGGCAGGATGGTCGGGAATGTCTCAGCCAAAAGGCTCTTTCCGCAGCCGGGCGGCCCATCCATGAGTACATAATGGCCCCCGCTCGCGGCAATCTCAAGGGCACGCTTGGCAAAATCGTGGCCAATGATCTGATTGAAATCCCTTGTGGTCACCATAGATTCCTCAATCATTTCCACTTCCGGCAGCAAGGGCAGCAACTGCTGTCCGGCTAAAAGATTCATCACGTCCAGCAACGTTTCAACATAAACAAGTTCCAAGCCATCAATTTCAATCCTGGGTATCGTAGGATCAAAAGGCAGGACCAGCCGCTTTAACCGCAGCTTCCTGGCAGCCAAAATAGCTGCAATCATCCCTTCAACAGGATGGACCGTCCCATCAAGAGATAAAGCACCGATAAAACCAGCATCCATTGGGATTGTATCCTGTATAAACCCACCACTCTTAAGAATACCAATCGCAATCGCAAGATCAAACAAAGGCCCATTCTTCTTCTGTTCCGCCGGTGACAGATTGATGATCACCTTCTTCTCCACAAGCGGAAATCCATGTGTGTGCAGCGCCGCCGTCACCCTCTCCTTCGATTCTTTCACCGAAGCATCAGGCAGCCCTACAATCACAATCGACTCGAATCCTTCCTTCACCTGCACCTCAACATCAACACGATAACCCTCAAGCCCTTTCAAACCAATGCTTGTCACTTTCACGGACAATATCTTCTCCTCCATATCATTTTATATTTTTCATAAATCAGAACAATATCTTTTTGGGAGTTTGATAAAATTAGAAGTTAATAGAATGAGGAAATAAACAGAAGTTATATTATACTAAGCTAAGTTTTAAATACCAGGCTTGGCGGGATTCCTAAAATCCTGGCAGCCTGGCGCTGGGTCAAACCATCAATGTCCTTGATTTCCCTCAGGATCATATCACGCTCAAATTTAGGGAGACTCTTCACCTGGGCGATTTCTCTCCTACCGAGGACTCTCTTGATTTCCAGCCTGGCCTCCTCATCGGGCAGCCTTCTGTGTTTGTACGGTCGTTCATCAAGACACTGATCCCAGTTTCTCCTCTCATTGAATTCCCTGAACCTCTCCCTCGCAATAGAAAAATCATCCGAAAACATTCTGAAAACCTTACTGCTCTCAAGTAACTCTCCCGGGAAACAGTATTTGCCATAATAAGCGGCACAACTGCTCCATTCCCATTCATCCACCTTTGCCACCATCCTGCTTTTACAGGGTTCTGATGAATGTATCTGACAACAGTAAGGAAGTATGCATCATTTTCGACAATTTCACTGTTGAACCTGTTCTGGAAAACATGGCCCGAGGTCCGATATTTCCAGTTATAATATACTGCATAGCTCACACCGACCCGCTTCATCGTAGCGCTAATGCTCTCCTCCCCCTCTTTTAAAAGAACATGGATATGGTTGGACATCAAACACCAGGCATACACCTGCAGCCCCATCTTTTTCTTATATTTCTTTAAAATCTCAAGGAACCTCCTGCGGTCGTCATCATCATGAAAAATATCCTGCCGGTTCACTCCCCGAAACATGACATGATAAATACCACTAGAACTTTTCACCCTAGCTTTACGAGCCATCAGATCACCCCACGATATGAATTTTTTTCAAACGTTATGAAATATAGTTAATCAGAGAGGTTAGTTACTAAGATAAGAGGATTTAGGAGCATCAACTGAGGATATACCTTCATCATATAACATTCAGAAAAATCTTTCATTACATATACTAAAGATTGAAAAGATTTCACTATCCTGACAAAATTTCCAGCAGCAAGGATCTTTCGTAATACAAAAGAAGCAAAAGGCACATCCCCTTGCTTCTAGAGCTGATACAACACAACATGGCACTGGTCTACTTCATCTTTAAGTTTTTTTGAAGCCGTTGACAGGTTTATGACATCTATTTTCAAGAGTGTTTCTAACTCTTCTTCTAGTGTATCTGTGAAAGTTAACCAATCCTGTGATGATATATCTGGTGCTATTATAGCTAAATCAATATCAGATCGCGGACTGTAGTCACCATAAGCTCTCGAGCCAAACAATACTATTTGTTTTATATCGGGGAATCTTGATGCTATGGAAGTGATTTGAGATGTAATGTTAGCTTCAAGCATATTAATTCCTTACTTTTTTTCGTAAAATCTTCAAAGTAGCCTTCATCTCCGGAAAATATTTTCTGATGTTCTGCACTATTCTAAGTGCAGCTTCTTCATCATATGTATGCGATGTTTCGTTTCGATCCTTTAGCATTTGAAGCCAAGCGGTTTAATCGTTAAGCCAGCCAATTTGATAGGCTTCTTTGAGCGTTTCTTTTGGGGTCCTTGTTTCAATTCCCTCTGAAACCAATATTCGTTTCAGTGTTTTCCAGTAGAGTTCAATTGTAGATTCAAAACGTTGAATTGTACCATCAACCAATAAACTGTTCGATAGATCTTCCGCAAGCGCTTCTTCAAGCCTTGCAATAGCTTGCTCTAAATTATTAACGCTTTGCAACAATCTACGATTACTCACTTCATCAACCCCTTTAACGCTTTTCTATCTAATCATTATACATCCCCCACAATTATGCAACAATGCTTTAACATCCGGAGCGACACCGGGACACCGTTACTGTGCCACACAGTCATCCACATAACCAATAACAAAAAACCATGCTAAAACCCATTCTGACCTGGTTCTTAGAAAATGCATTTGATAATACTAATGTGGTTACACAGTTCAGGACAAATAAAACCCTCAATACCCGGACAACCTGTCCGTCAGCAAACTATTTAGACTTCCAAAAAGACCCCAGAACTCCTCATCTTCTCGAAAATTTCGTAACACGAAATAAGTAAAGAACCCCCACGCTTCCTCGATGAGAAGCGTTACGATACACTACCTAAAATATATTCCATATATTTCTTAACAGAATATGGTATAATTGAATAAGATATTAGGTAAGGATGAAAATGATATGGTCATACAGATTCAGAACAAACAGGCTGTTGATTTTTGTTTTCGAGAAATGAATAGAGCCGATCTTGCTTATTACAATGTAAAAAAGGGTAATAAACTACATGATTGGGAATTTGAATGGCGGAGGCCTTATCAATAAAGTAAAAGTCTTCGGGCTTTTTGTATCTGATGACAACTCCTTGCAAGGCCTAGTTGCAATCAGAGAGAACTACGATGAAGACTTTCGTTATATGGAAATGGAAATTGTTGAATCTGCCCCACAAAATAAAAAGTTTAACAAAGGCCATATAAATCAAAATAGGCAATATAGTAATATTGGAAAAATATTAATTGCATTTGTCTGTTGGTACAGTTTAAAAGATCCAATTACAGAAGGGTTTGTAGAATTCACCTCTAAGACAAGCAAAATGCCTTTATATATTTCATTAGGAGCTAAAGAAAAAGGCTATCATGATATGGTCTTTTATCCCGAGGACTCTCTACGTGTAGTTGCAAACAATATTCCAGGAGGTGTAAAATGGTGTACAAACTAGAAGATATCATAACGCCTACCCATAAAGGTTTTAAAGTGAGAAAAGTGAGGGTTAAAGCTTTGAGTGATGAAAAAGAATTTTTTGATGATGCTTTTCCGAATGGGCTATTCATTGAACCTAGAGGTCCGCATCAACCAAGAACAAAACTCCGTCCCATGTTAAAATATTGCAAGGAACTTGGGAAAACACCATCGGAATTGACAGAAGAAGAAATCAAGAAATTTACAATTTACCCATAGTCCAAAGAATAAAGTTGATCATCTTTATTCTTTGGACTTTTTGTTTTCATCTATATAAGATGTTAATGACGTTCTCCAATGTCCAGAACTTGACGATATTAATTGTCCTAAAACTGACGGATTTACTGTCCAAAATGAAAGGGAGGCAGTTTTCTGTGACTGCTTCCCTAAGATTTTACAAGTCAACTTGGTACGTCTCGTTTTTCTTAAGATAGAACCTCACATCGTTACGACCAGTGAGAATATACCAATCCCTACCCAGTTCCAGCCGGCAGGAAAGAGTCTTCCCATTCCTAGATGTAGATCAAACCATTCACCACATCCCATCTTATCACCAGAATTGTCTCCCCAAAACACAACCCAACAATCCAACTCTTCATTGTAATTCTTTTCTTTCCAGCGACTTTTCATGAAAGCTCACCCTGGATGACTTGCTTGATCATATGGTCGTCAATAATTCTTCGGCCATTTTGTGAGCCATATAGTAGACTATGTGTGCAGAGTTTATTTATGAGCATTGCGGCACCACCAGAGAACCGATGGATTTCGTCGAGCGCTCCGTTAGAGAAAATTGGTTGATCACCGTTGTGGACATCCCCCCTACGTAAAGCGACCAAGTCCATCACTCACCCTCTTGTACGCATCGGGGGCTATTCAGGTGATTGCCTCGCAAAAAGCCAGGCCATATCAACAACACAAATCAAACATCTATCCATCTAAGCAAGAGAAATCAATGCCAGCCAACTCCGCTTAAACAAAACTATATTCGCCACTATAAACGAAAACAAAAGTTACAGCACAAAGAACATAGAACTTAGAACTCAGAACTTAGAATAGAATACCTTTCATTTACATTAAAAACCAGGTCAGGACCCTTCCCCACCTGGTTTTTGATTATGGATTTGGTTATACCCATGGTGTTCCAAAGAACTAGAGAAATAATAAACAATGAGCAAACTATCGGGCAGACACAGTAATCACCCATCTCCCCACAAACTTCGCAACACGAAAGGAGCAAAAGGTACGTCCCCATGCTTCTGCTTCTGCGAGAATTGGATAAACTCATATACTCCATTCAATATGTACAAAAAGGCTGGAAATCACGAAGACATGTTTACTATAATTTGGATACCGAGGATCATAATATTGAGATTATAGCCGATTGGATCCTGTTTGACCCAGAAGGGAATCCTCATCTCTGCATTATCGAAGAAGAAAATAAAAAAGAAGAATCTTCAATGATTAGTATAAATAATCAAATAACCAATATAGAAACCCTATATAAGGAGCTCGGCTACAACAAAACAGTTCATTTAAAAATCTTTAAAAATAATTAAATCAATATCTCTTAAAACCACAGGTTTCTAGTTAGAAAAGTATTTTTTGGACCTTTTAGTATCAATCAGCCTACTAATGCATAAACTTACTATTATCTATCTACAGGAGGTGTGCCCTTGATTATAATTAGTATACAACTAAACCTGGATATAAAAGTGACTGAATCATTAAATACGATATTGTTGCTTTTTGTCTTCATCGCAGCTCTATAGCGAATAATGGTCAGCAACGTAATCAAAGTTGCTGATCAAGGTTAAAGTTGATACTAAATAATCTAATATAGCACACTTTGACTGAGGTGACCTGCATTTGGTCACCTCTTTCTCTTTCAACTAAAAAGTTACAATTTCCATCCAACTCTCAACCTCTTCCATCCAACTTCGAATTCCAATACTTTATAAAAGATTCATAACCCCTGCCATCAGTAAAATAAGGCAAGATCTGCTCACCCTTCAAGCGGATTGCATCGATTTTTTCAACTCCATCACGAAAAGCTTTCTCCAACCGATGGTTTCCATCGATGACAGAATAAGTCCCTGGTTTAATCTCCACCATCACTATCGGTACACCGATCATAACATTTGGCATATGATCCTCATTCACTTTTCCTCGCCAATTTTCCTTGAACCAATGCACGACATCCATTTCCGTTCTTTCACCAATAAGCTCCCCGTTTGCTAGATCAGCTAAGATTTTTGTGATATTGAATTTGAAAATTCCGATTCGGAAGGTCTCATCCCCAATATACAAAGGAACAGGCTTGAAATTCTTATCAAGTACCAGCTTGCGATCCATACCATCCATCTATATTGTCACTCTCCACTCACTTGCTGGCAAAATACATGTTGCCCAGCTATTACCTACATTGTATCAAGTAATCACTCGTCCCAATAGCAATCGCAAAAACAGAAAAATACTGACGGTTTCTATCCCTTAAGAAATTTAGCTTCAACTTTAAATATCCTGAATACAGCATGATTCCCAAAATGGGGACGGTCTGCAGCTCGCTGTATGACCCTATCTCCCCTCCTTTTGCACTCCTAAAAATTTCACATTTTATGTGAAGTAAACTACGTTCTCATCGTCATCAAACAATTATGTAATGGGAGTAAAAGGGGAATTCTTCTTTGGATAAACACCAGCAAACCATTTTCATAGGAAAGACATTGCAAAGGCTGCGGAAAGAACAGAAAATGAACCAGGACGATTTTGCTCACCTCAGCGGTTTAACAAGGGAGTATA
>NZ_BAUW01000071.1 GCF_000517385.1 Mesobacillus boroniphilus JCM 21738
AAAAACCCGGCCTCTCCAGCGAAATTTGTCCGAAGGCGGGTAGGTTCGGACAAAATCCCAAGCGCACAAGCGCAATTTGTCCGAATTAGCATCAACCCAAAAAGAGTCCATAAAAAAACCAGGTCACCCCCTATAAGGATGCCTGGTTTCTGCTTATATTAATGCGAGTGTCCTGAAGTCATGACCCAGATGGATCCTGCGACAATGACGACTGCGATAAAAGCTGAATAAATCATATTGATATTATTAGCCACTTTATCCTCGCCTTCATTTACGTGCATGAACATGTATAGCTGGATCCCGGCCTGGGCAACTGCCAGTGTGCCGATGATCCACATGACTGCCTTCATCGAAAGTGAGCTCTGAAGGGCAATCCATGCTGCGCCGAATGTCAGGACGAGTGACATGAAGAATCCGATGACATGGCTTAATGGGAAGCCTTTTGAATGCTTATCCATATTACATCACCAACCCTTGTAAATAAACGAATGTGAAGATGAAAATCCAAACGACATCAAGGAAGTGCCAGTATAGTCCGAAGATGAATGCCTTACGTGCTGTGACAGGTGTCAATCCTCGCTGCAATATCTGGATGATCAACAGGATCGCCCAGCCAATACCGATGGTGACGTGCAAACCATGAGTTCCTAGCAAAACGAAGAAGCTGGAAAGGAACGCGCTTGTCTGCATCGTAGCACCTTCATGGACATAGTGGATAAACTCGCGAATCTCCATGAAAAGGAACCCGCCGCCAAGCAGCAGTGTGAAAACCAGCCACATCAGCATGCCTTTTATATTGCTGCGGCGCATTTCAAAAATTGAGATTCCCATTGTAAAACTGCTTGTCAAAAGCAGGAAGGTCTGGATCATGACATCTTTGACAATAAAGATATCCTTCTGTGTCGGACCGCCGGCATAACGCTCACCAAGCACTCCATACACTCCAAAAAGGGTAGCGAAGAGCACGATTTCAGCTCCGAGGAAGACCCAGAAGCCGAGGATATTCATCCTGTTTTGTTCTGTCTGGTATTCAAGTGGCAAAGCGGCATTAACTTTAGCTGACATGGTTCTTCACTCCTTTGTTCGCGCCTTTTCTCCATTTGCTTTCTGTTTCAAAGATTTCATCCTTGTGGACATGGAAGCCTTCATCATAGTCAAATGAACGGAAGGCAAGGCCAGCGAGAATTCCTAGTGCGGCAACTCCGGCTGCGATCGTCCATTCAAATACGAGCAGGAACCCGGAAATTCCAAAAATAACACCCATATAAATCGGAATCCATGTGTTGCTTGGCAGATGGATTTCTTCAATCTCATCTTCGGCAAGCGGCTGAAGTTCGTTGTTCTTTTTCATATGCCAGAATGCATCAAGCTTTGTAACCTCAGGGAGGGAAGCAAAGTTATAATGCTGTACTGGTGTTGCTGTTGCCCACTCAAGTGTTCTTGCATTCCATGGATCATTTCCGATATTGCGGTCGGCATGGCGAGCGCTCCAGTAAATGTTGTACACCAATGCCGCGAAGCCTGCTGCGAGAATCACTGAACCAACAGCGGAAATCATCATCAATGGACCAAATCCAGTTTCAGCTGAGTATGTGTACGCGCGGCGGACCGCACCGTCAAGTCCAAGGAAGAACATTGGCATGAACGTTACGTTGAACCCAACCACGAACAGCCAGAAGTGCCATTTGCCGATTTTCTCATTCAGCATATAGCCAAACATTTTTGGCCACCAGAAGTAAAGACCGGCAAAGATCGGGAACACAACACCCGGAATCAATACATAGTGGAAGTGTGCCACCAGGAATAATGTGTTGTGATACTGATAGTCAGCTGCGGCCATCGCCAGCATGACTCCAGTAACACCGCCGATAACAAAGTTAGGAAAGAACGCCAGTGCCCAGAGCATTGCCGTCGTAAACTTGATCCGGCCTTTTCTCATTGTGAACAGCCAGTTGAATACCTTAACCCCGGTCGGGATGCAATTGCCATCGTAGTGATCGAGAAGAAAGAGTTCACGCCTGCGCTGTTGCCCATTGTGAAAAAGTGGTGAACCCAAACGAGCATACTCAATACTGAAATCATCACAATCGAGATGACCATGGATTTATAACCGTAAAGGGTTTTACGGGCAAAAGTCGAGATAATATCTGACAGCATTCCGAATGCTGGAAGAACTACGATATAAACTTCAGGGTGTCCCCATAACCAGAACAGGTTCGCCCAGAGCATATCCATACCGCCGCCGGAGATGGTGAAGAAGTGTGTACCGAACGTACGGTCGAATGTCATCAATGCCAATGCGACTGTAAAAATAGGGAAGCTGGCTACGATGATGATTGAAGTGATGAAGGATGTCCATGTGAACATCGGCATCTTCATCAAGGTCATGCCTTTTGTTCTCATTTTTAACACTGTGACAACAAAGTTAATACCCGTCATCAAAGTACCTGCACCTGCTATTTGCAGGGCCACTGCGTAAAAGTTATTCCCGATCCCCGGACTGAATTCTTTACCGGCAAGAGGGAAGTAGGATGTCCAGCCTGCATCAGGTGAACCACCGATGATGAATGAGATATTGAATAGCGCAGCACCGCTCACAGTCAGCCAGAAGCTTAGGGCGTTCAGCTGTGGAAAAGCAATATCACGTGCGCCGATTTGCAGCGGAATCACAAAGTTCATGAGACCGATGAGAAGCGGCATCGCCACAAACAAAATCATGATGACACCGTGTGTCGTAAATACCTCATTATAGTGCTGCGCATTCAGGAAGTCATTTTCCGGAACAGCAGTCTGGCCTTTCATCATCAAGCCATCAATACCGCCTCGGAGAAACATCACGACGCCAAGCAGGATATACATAATCCCGATTTTCTTGTGGTCAACAGTTGTAAACCACTCCGACCAAAGGTAATTCCATTTTTTAAAATAGGTAAGACCGGCTAATGCACCAACTAATGTCAGGGCAATCCCGATTTGTGATGCGAAAATTAATGGATCACCGGTTACGAAAAATTCATCCCATTTAATGCCCACTGTGGTCACCCCCGTGTGAATCTTCAGTTTCAGATTCTTTATGGTTCATATTTTCATTGCTTTCATGATTTGTATTTTCATTGTGGCCGTCTTTATTTTTGTAATTGTCCTTGTCCTCAAAGATCTTTCCTGGCCAGCCATGTCCTCTATCGTACATTTCTGGATTTGTGTAGTTCTTTGAATGTGGATCAGAGTGGTCAACCCATTCAAGGTGTGTGTTTGAGAATGTCTTGCGTCCAAGGTGGGAAGGCTCAAGCATCTTCTCATATTCCTCCAAAGTCATTTTTGGAGCAGTTTCCTTTACATCTTTGATCCATTGATCAAAATCTTTTTGTGTCTGGGAAAGCACTTCAAACTCCATGCCCGCATAACCCTGGCCGTTAAAGTTCGTGTTCTTGCCTACATAGGATCCAGGATTATCTGCAACTAGGTAAAGCTGGGTTTCAGCTTTCGCCATCGTGTACTTTTGGCCCGCCAAAGCAGGGATCCAGAAGCTTTGCATCGTACCAGCTGAAGTCAGCCTGAAGTCAATCGGACGGTCTTCAGGAATATTCACATAGTTGACGGTTTCGATTCCTTGGTCCGGATAGCTGAAAATCCATTTCCAGTCAGCAGATGTAACATTAATGACAAGAGGTTCTTTATTTTCATAACCTTTCGGGATTTCATCTATAGCGTAAATCGTTTTAACAGTAGGTATCGTCAAAGCAACGATTATTAAAATCGGAATCACTGTCCAAATGATTTCCAGTACAGTGCTGCCATGTTCTTCAGGCGGTTGGTAATCTAAATTGTCTTTGCGTTCACGGTACTTCCAGACGATGAATCCGAATAGCCCGAAAACAACCACTGTAACAAGTAACATTAGAGCAATCGAAAAGTTGATTAACTCAAGAATTTGTCTTGCAATTGGCCCCTCTGGATTGAATACCACCATATTGTTTTCACAGCCGCTAAGCAACAGCACAGCCATGATTGAGGTGAGGGAGACCAAAAATAGTTTTGATTTCTTCATCACTGCAGCTCCTTTCAAATATAAACCTTGTTCATTTTATCACAAACTTATGTTCATTTGTTCACAAAGTCGTCGAGAACAACCCGAAAAAGAACGGTAAGTTGTGGCAAAATGTGTGATAAATATCACACTGTTTTATTTGTAATCATTCTAACATGGAAATTGTTACGGTTTTGAAGACAAATGTGAACAAATTATGAAAACAAAAATTGTCATATTAGTGAATTAAAAATACAATCTATTGACGAAAAAAGCAGGGCCCTCAAATTAGGCCCTGCTTAGTAAGATTATGGTACTTTATTTATTTCTATATATGTTTCCAATGCTGGATGAAATTCTTTTTCATAGTGGCCAGCCGGACAAGCCTTAATTACAATCGCCTTGCATGAAGGATTTTCTTTTACTTCCAGCGCTGCTTTACATCGTGGGCATTTTTCAACAGAAAGATTCATTTCAACACCCCTCCAATAATTCCTATGTGTTTAGTATGGATTATATTCAATATAATTTCAATGGTTAATAAGACCAATTGTGTTACGATAAAAGATAATTGAGGAGAAACATTAGATTACTATACATAGCATAAAGAGATTTTACATAATAATCGGGGTGTATTTATGTTGAAGGAGAACTTATCAGGCAAGACAGTCATTATCACCGGAGCCAATAGTGGAATTGGTTTTGAGGCGGCCAAGAAGCTTTCAGAAAAGGGAGCACATGTCATCCTTGCTGTGAGAAATGAGGAGAAGGGCAAGACAGCTGTTGATTCTATTATGCAAGGAAATCGTGAAGCATCAATAGAAATGATGAAACTGGATTTAGCAGATCTCGAAAGTGTCCGCAATTTCACATCAGCTTTTATGGAAAAACACAGCACCCTGGACATATTGATCAATAACGCAGGAGTCATGATTCCTCCATATGGCAAGACGAAGGATGGATTCGAGCTTCAATTCGGAAGCAATCACCTCGGCCATTTTGCGTTGACAGGCCTCTTGCTGCCACTTCTGAAAAAAACTGCAGGTTCCAGGGTTGTCACTTTAAGCAGTATCGCTCATCGGGGAGCATCGATTAATTTTGATAATCTGGACGGCTCAAAAGGATACAAAGCAATGAAGTTTTACGGACAGAGCAAGCTTGCAAACCTGTTATTTGCAAGGGAACTTGATAATCGTTTAAAACAGCATGGAATCGAAACAATCAGCGTCGCCTGCCACCCGGGAATATCCAATACGAATTTATTCAATTTAGGGAAAGGTGAAACTCCTAAATATATGAAAGGACTGATGAAATTCTTTTCACAACCAGCAGAGATGGGCGCTCTTCCAACAATCTACGCTGCAGCGGATGACAGCTTGACCGGCGGTGAATACATTGGTCCGGATGGGAGAGGGAACAGAAAAGGATATCCTGCGATTGAGATTCCTGCACCAGGAGTTTTTAATGAAGAAACAATGACAAGATTATGGACCGTATCGGAGGAATTAACGGGGGTATACTTTGATTTTTAGAGACTCTTTCTTAGAGTCTCTTTCTTCTTAAGTTAATATATTAAAATAATATTTTATATGTAAGCGGTTTCATTACATTGTTCCTAACGTTTTAAATAGTGGTAAAAAATAGTTCATATATTGTTCAACATTTCACAAACTATTATTCTAATTATGTGATAATCTTTAATTAGAAAAGGAAAAGGAGTGATCAAAATGATGTATTGCGAATTTAAACCCTTCTCAACCGATACTGAAACATACACCCAGGAAATGCTCGAGGAAATCATTGGAGATGAATTCGAGGCGATGATGTTCAAAGATGATACAGAAATACCAGCATACATCTGGACAGTAAATTTTGTCGTTATAGTGAAAAGAAGTACAAAGTTTGTAACAGACATCAGTTTTGAAAAAATACCTAGAAATCCAGTTTGCGAGTAAATTATTTTTTTGAGCAATTATGTGAAAACATTCACAAAGTAAAGCTAACAACATATGAACTAAATAAATACAGCAGTCAACACTAAAAAAATAAGGAGGTCCTTAAGATGGGGACAATTGAAAAAGTAGTAAAAGAGCAATCATCCGTTACGAAAATGGTTGATGGTCTATTGGATAAAGGTTTAAAAGCCTGCCGAAAATGCGGGAGCTTGATCAGGAAACTGTGAATAAAATCGTTAAGGAAATGGCGCTGGCAGGACTAGATCAGCATATGCCACTTGCAAAGATGGCTGTTGAAGAAACAAAACGAGGTGTTTATGAGGATAAAATCATCAAGAATATGTTTGCCACAGAGTATGTGTACCACAATATAAAATATGATAAAACAGCTGGCATTATAGACGAAAATGAGCATGAAGGCATGATTACGATCGCTGAGCCAGTTGGCGTGATTGCTGGCGTAACCCCGGTGACGAATCCAACCTCGACAACCATGTTCAAGGCGTTAATCTCGATCAAGACAAGAAACCCAATCATATTCGCTTTCCATCCATCTGCACAAAAATGCAGCAGTGAGGCGGCGAGAATCCTCCGCGACGCAGCTGTTAAAGCAGGAGCGCCAGAAGATTGTATCCAGTGGATTGAAAAACCATCTCTAGAAGCCACACAAACTTTAATGAACCACTCAAAAATTTCGATGATTTTGGCTACTGGCGGTGCCGGTATGGTGAAATCCGCCTACAGTTCAGGAAAACCGGCACTAGGTGTTGGTCCTGGTAATGTACCTTGCTATATTGAACGAACTGCAAATGTAAAACGGGCAGTCAATGACCTGATTTTATCTAAAACATTTGATAATGGCATGATCTGCGCATCTGAACAGGCAGTCATCATTGATAAGGAAATTTACCATGAAGTGAAAACAGAAATGATCGCGAATAGCTGCTACTTTTTAAACGAAGAAGAAAGGGCTAAGGTCGAGAAGCTTGTCATCAATGAACAATCATGCGCTGTTAATGCAGACATAGTCGGAATGCCAGCTCATAAAATTGCTGAAATGGCTGGTGTGTCAGTACCTGAGGAGACTAAAATCCTTGTTGCTGAGCTGAAAGGCGTGGGTGCTCAATATCCGCTTTCCCGTGAAAAGCTTAGCCCTGTGTTAGCTTGCTATAAAGTGAATGGTACAGAGGAAGGGTTTAAGCGGGCAGAAGAGATGCTTGAATTCGGAGGACTCGGCCACTCTGCTGTCATCCATTCAACCAGTGATGAAGTGATAAAAGCATACGGCTTAAAAATGAAGGCAGGCCGCGTCATCGTAAACGCACCTTCTTCCCAAGGCGCAATTGGTGATATCTATAATGCCTACCTGCCGTCTCTGACACTTGGCTGCGGAACTTACGGCGGAAACTCTGTGTCTACCAACGTAGGTGCGATCAATTTAATCAATGTCAAAAAAGTCGCGAGAAGGAATGTGAATATGCAGTGGTTTAAGGTGCCATCAAAAATTTACTTTGAAAAGAATTCAACACAGTATCTTGCGAAAATGCCGAAAATCTCAAAAGCATTCATCGTCACTGACCCTGGTATGGTGAAGTTAGGATATGTTGACAAAGTTCTCTATCATTTAAGAAAGCGTCCGGATTACGTTCACTGTGAAATCTTCTCTGATGTAGAACCAGATCCATCAATTGAGACCGTAATGAAAGGCGCAGAAATGATGGCGAGCTTCCAGCCGGATGTCATTATTGCCCTCGGTGGAGGATCGGCGATGGACGCAGCAAAAGGCATGTGGCTGTTCTATGAATACCCTGATACAGACTTCCATGGCTTGAAGCAGAAGTTCCTGGATATCCGTAAACGTATTGTCAAATATCCGGAGCTTGGCCGCAAAGCTCAATTTGTTGCGATTCCGACAACCTCAGGTACAGGTTCAGAAGTGACATCCTTCTCAGTCATTACCGATAAAAAAGCGAACATCAAATATCCGCTCGCAGACTATGAGTTGACTCCAGATGTGGCGATTGTCGATCCGCAGTTTGTCATGACGGTGCCAAAACATATTACTGCTGACACCGGGATGGACGTTTTGACACATGCGATTGAAGCGTATGTCAGCTGTATGGCCAATGACTATACAGATGGTCTAGCCATCAAAGCGATCCAGCTTGTGTTTGAATATCTGCCAAGAGCGTATCGAAATGGGCAGGATGAGGTTGCGCGCGAGAAGGTGCATAACGCATCCACGATTGCAGGCATGGCGTTTGCAAATGCCTTCCTTGGAATCAACCATAGTCTGGCGCATAAGCTTGGTGCGGAATTCCATATCGCTCACGGCCGCTCGAATACCATCTTGATGCCGCATGTCATACGTTATAACGCAACAAAACCGAAGAAATTCACGGCATTCCCTAAGTATGAAAGTTTCGTAGCCGACCAGCGCTACGCAGAAATTGCGCGCATACTCGGCTTGCCGTGCCGTACAACTGAAGAAGGTGTTGAAAGTCTTGTACAGGCGATCATTAAATTGGCGAGGGAAATGGATATTCCAATGAGCATCGAAGCAAACGGTGTTGATAAAGCCGAATTCGAAGCAAAGGTCGATCAGCTTGCCGATCGGGCATTCGAAGACCAGTGCACAACAGCCAACCCTAAACTTCCATTAGTATCAGAACTGGCTGAAATCTATCGATTGGCGTTTAAGGGAGTTTAATAGACAAAAAGGGGATGGAATTTATAGTTTCCATCCCTTTTATAAGTAACTCGACCTATCAATGTACTTTCTAGGTTTAAAAATTGCTTTATTTACCTAGTGAAAATAGGAAATATTAACTGGTATGTATTTTGTGAATATTATATTTTTATCCCGGATAATTAATTTTACTAATCCGGGAGGTAATTATGAAGAAGAACCCTTATCTATCATTCTCATTAGCAGCAGGTCTGGCAGTCAGCACATCAGGAGCGCAGGCTAGTTATGAACAGCCGGCAGAACCGCCACAACAGGTTCTGCCATTCAATGTATTCGCCACGAAAGCACCTACTAATAAAAATAAAGCAAAAGACGGAATCGTCACATTGGGTGCCAATCACGATTCAGTTCCGGGAGCCCCGGGTGCAAACGACGATGCATCAGTTACTGCCGTGACCCTTGAACTTGCCTGTGTGATGAAGGATTTGCCGACCAATATGGAAATGCGCTTTATTACATTTGGAGCCGAGGAACTTGGATTGATCGGTTCACGTTATTATGTCAGCCAGCTTTCTGAGGAGGAAAAGGACCGCTTCGTAGGCTACTTTAATATGGATATGGTAGGAAGCCGGGATGCAAGTGATTTGGTTATCAATACTCCGGACGGCAACGAAAACATTGTTTCCCGAATTAAGATCTGGTTTTTATTTGCTTATTTTATCACGATACCATGTAATGAGGTAAGTCGTAGGCACAGGAGTTCCAGGAATTTAGATGTTGGGTGTAAACTTGATTTTGATGGGGATCAAATAGAAACATTCTTTCTATTTACTGTGTTCCTCCTAAGAAACTTAGCACTTTGGATGTTAGATTGAAATTCAAAGGGAAAGGAAGGATTTTGATCAGACAGAAAAGGGCACTGTTTAGATTCTATGTAACTGGCTGTAATGGACGAAAACAGGGTTTAATCAGACATAATAAAAAGAAGGTCCCATAGGAACCTTCTTCTTTAAACAAAAATAATATTATAATTTTGATACGTTAGCAGCTTGTGGTCCGCGAGCGCCTTGCTCAACGTCGAAAGAAACTTTTTTGACCTTCGTCTAATGATTTGAAACCTTCAGATTGGATAGCAGAGAAGTGTACGAATACGTCGTCTCCACCTTCGCGCTCGATGAATCCAAAACCTTTTTCTGCGTTAAACCATTTTACTGTACCTTGTTCCATTACTTGTTACCTCCCAGTGCGTTAGCACATTATGTTACTATCCTTGCCCAAAGTGATCATTAAGACGAAAAAATTTCTATCCTTTACACCGAACAAAAATAATTCTTCTTAAGAATAACAGGATGTGGAAGAAAAAGCAACTTAAATCTATTTTTCCATATATAATCCTCCAAAAGACCCGTTATAACTTTTTGTTAATAAAGCTCTTTTACTAGGAATGATTTTCGAAGCAGAATTCCAATATCGATTACCGGTGTGTAGCTTTACAAAAGCAGGATAATGTACCCCTTTTTGCTTTCGTCCTAAAAGGACAATTGTATTTTTGCTAGTAAATCAGGCATTAAGTTTGCGCATATTCAGTTCATTCCTGAAAGATACACTTCTTTGAATTTGTTTTCCTATTTTCCCAATAAATACTTGTTATTCATTTACTGCATAGTCAGTTTTTATTACTGTCTTTCGACACAAAAACAAGCTTTGGAGATCTATTTTTAAATTAGCACCTATTTTTACATAGAATATGCGATGGGAGGAGGACAGATTTATTAATAACATACTTAGGAGGCAAGTGGATGAAACGAAAGAAAAAAAGATTATTATCTGTTCCTCTCACAACCGCACTAATGTTGCCAATGCTTTTCCAGCCTTAGATGAATACTGCAGCGGCAAACAAAGGAGTAAGTGTTTCTGTAAAAGATGCGATCCAGACTTCAAGGCAAAAGGTAAATCAGAAGTTATATGATCAATTCGGGGAGCAGGAGAAGGTCACGTTCTTAATTAAAGTGAAGGAACAGGTTGATACAAATGCTGTTGCCAAGGAGGCAGATCAAAAGGCGAGCTTGAAAAAGGCTGCACCAGCCAAGGCGAAATCATTGAAGCAATCCACAATCGTTTATAAAATTAATATTCTTAATCATGAATTCACTTTCGGGAAGGGTTGGGATCCTGAAAAGCACCCTTTTTAGAGCCAAGATACTTTGGGAGCCGAGATTATTTGGACACAAAGAATGGCAGCTGTAATAGCTGTCATTCTTTGTGCAACTTTTTAAAACAACAGTAAATTTTAATTAAGCCGTTTTGCGTAAATGGCTGAAGCTTGGTCTTGAAAGAACAGATCTTTCAAGTCTTGCTGCCATCAGGCCCGCAAAAACTGCAAGGATGATGTCTTTTGGCAGCGGAACGACCATCCATAGCCATGCCATCTGATACGAAAAGCCCTCTGGAGCTGCTGCCCAGAATTTATAGGCAAAATACATCCAGTTTGTTCCGATGATATAATTAATAGCAAGTCCAATTAGTGAGGCAGTGATGAATGTCGCAACCGTACGTTTCTTCTCAACAATTTTACCAACAGCATAAGCTGTAAATATAAATGAAAGAATAAATCCGAATGTCGGACTGATCAATGTTCCAAAACCTGCGCCGAATTGAGCAAAAACCGGTACACCTGCTAGTCCTACCAATGCGTAAACTACCATTGAAATAGCGCCTAAACGGCTGCCAAGAACGGCTCCAGCAAGAATGGCAAAGAAGGTTTGCAATGTAATCGGCACGCCGCCGACAACCATGAAAGGTACGATAGATGTGATGTTCGAGCCAAAAGCCATCAGGGCAACAAACATCGCTGCGAGTGTTAAATCTAGTGTTCTAAATTTCATTACTAAATCCCCTTTATGTATTTTCTGTACAATAATAGATTAAACTTTTCGAATATTATATGTCAACATTAAATTTATTTGGTTAACATAAAATTAATAACTAAATTAAACAGGTGCGTTTTGACCCATACGACTATGCACCTGATACATATGTTATACATGACTACATTAACCAGGATAGACGGTTTTCTAAAATAAAAGGTGCACGGAAATTCCGTGCACCTTGTCTTATCTTATGCGATTATGCATTGCCCGTTCAGGCAATGGCCTGTCTATATCCTTATTTTTATTAGTTTCTACCGCTGGGTTTTCTGTAGGGTCATCCTCGTAATCTTTGAATGCAGGTTCACCCATATCAAGCTCGCCTGGACTGAAGGCGTTGGCAGGATATTCTTTAGTAGATTTCTTTTCGACATTATAGCCTGAAATGGAACTGTTGACAGGATGATCTTTTTCATCCTTTATCTTTTCAATTGAATCGATGGCTTCTTGTTCATTTTTATAGGATTTAAGGACATGCTTTTTCTCAATTTCCATTTCAATCAGCCTCCTATGGGTTTTATTTATATATACCCTGATTCGGTCAAATCTAACTTTTACAAAATCCTGCTAAATGGTCTTTTTTTTCACCCTATCTGGTAAACTATTTTTAAATAGATATAGAAACTAGGGTAAAAGGGGAATTCGACTGTGAAGAAAAAAATAATATGGATAACGATCGGTACGCTTCTCGCTATTTTCATCGGTTTGATTGCTGCTGGTAATTACTTTTATAATGTTGCCATAAATCGAAGTCATGAATCTGTGGATCTTCATGGCGGCGGGGAAAGTGTCACAGCTGCCAAACTGCTAAGTGAAGATGATGAGCAGAAGAAGCTGGAGGAAATTAAAGCCTGGACAGAAAAGCAAAACTTTGAAATCGTTGAAATAAAATCCGATGACGGCCTAAAGCTGCAGGCACGTTTCTTAAAAAATGCTAACCCTTCAGGAAAAGCTGTGATTCTAGCTCATGGATATAAAGGAAATAGTGAGCAAATGCCAGGAATAACGAAGTTTTACTATGAACAAGGGTATGATATTCTAAAGCCTGATGCGAGAGGTCATGGCCTTAGCGAAGGTGACTACATAGGGTATGGCTGGCATGATCGCAAGGATTATGTACAATGGTCCAATTTTTTAGCTGAAGAAGCTGGGGCAGATGATATTTTCCTTCATGGCTTTTCCATGGGTGCTGCAACTGTACTGATGGCAAGCGGAGAAAAACTTCCGGAACAGGTTAAGGGGATTATTGCTGACAGTGGTTATACGACAGTTCTTGAGGAACTAAGCCATCAATTGAAATACCTGTATAACCTTCCAGCCTTCCCGATCATGCAGGTTACCTCTGTGATCACGAATATCAGGCAGGCTACACATTCGCCGAAGCCTCGGCACTAGACAGTGTTGCGAAAAATAAACTGCCATTACTCATCATTCACGGTGACAAGGATGCATTAGTACCGACTGATATGGGCAAACGCATTTTTGAAATAGCGAAAAGTGATAAAGAGCTATGGATTGTACCTGGCGCCGGGCATACTGAGGCGTATACAATCGCTGAACAAGAGTATCAAGAAAAATTAATGGAATTTTGGGCAAAAGCCACTGGAAAATAGGTGATATAAATGCAAACAATCGAAAGAATAGGCGAGCATTCTTGGTATATGACGCCTATTTCCGAAACAGACAGGCCAATCCTCGGGATGGTCGTAGGCACTGAAAGAACGCTGATGATTGACGCCGGAAACTCAGAAAACCATGCTAATCTTTTCATTGATATGTTAAAAGAAAAGGGTGTTGATGAACCATCATATGTTGTTTTGACACACTGGCATTGGGACCATATATTCGGCCTGTCTGCGCTTGGAAATGAATACTGATTGGATTGATGCTCCAAGTGATTAATGCCAGTTGGCGTATTCTCTACGAAATTAGAAATAATCTCTACGATACCTCTAATAATCTCTCCGTTATCCAATTTATTGGCAGTTAAGATGGACAAAGTATAAATCGATACGAAAAACATATATCTCTTAAAGGATGTTCTACAAAGGAGGAGATATCATGCCAGAAGGAAAACACGATATCATAATTGATGTTCCGATAGACCAGGTTTGGGACTTCGTAAAAGACATGGACAACTGGGCGCCGTTATTGCCTGGATATATCAGTCATGAGAAATTGAACGAAAATCAATCCAATTGGACATTCAAGGAAACGGTCGGTGTATTGAAGAAAAAAATCAGTTTACAGGTGACCATAAAAGAGTGGATTGAACCGACCAGGGTGACGTTTGACTTGAAGGGAATCAATGAAAGTCTGACTGGGAACGGCTATTTTAACGCAGAAGTGTTAGGGCAAAACCGGACAAAGATGACTGGTTATCTGGAAATGACAGCAGATGGTGCCCTTGCACCAGTCATGAATGCAGTCATGAAGACCTCACTCCCGAAAAGCGGCCAAGAGCTTACGACAGCGATCGCCCAGAAACTCGAGGAAAGAAAAGCTATTCGCTAAAAAATCCAGGGAGCCCGCATTCAGCAGGCTCCCTAGTCATTTTTCTCGATTTTAACAGGTCCATCAATTCTGCCGCTTTTATCAAAATAAAGTCGAACGGAATCGCCATTTTGAATTTGCACGTTAGCCGCCACTTTTTCTTTTTTAAAATAAATGCTTTTACCATCCGTGCTCTTTCCATAATATCCAGTTTTGTCTGTCTTGTTGATGATGAACTCTTCTGTAAAATACTCGCTTTCAACCTCATTGGAAACCTTTCGTGCTTCATCCATTTCAAACTTCAGGTAAACCATCAACAAGGAGCAGGGTCAATAACACCAGTAATACTACTCTCATCTGTTCATCCTCCACTGCTTAATCCGTAACCATTATATGAAGAAGGCTTGTCTAAATGACTTAATCACTTTAAAAGTTTGCTATAATGGTAGGAAAAACGGCAGGTTGGACAGAAGGGTTTGACACATGAAGAAACTATACGAAGCTGATTTATACGAGCCGATCCGAAAGCATTTTATAAAACAGGGATATCGTGTCAATGGTGAGGTGCACGATTGCGATTTAACAGCTGTTAAGGATGATTCTCTTATAATCGTCGAACTAAAACTGAATCTGAATATCGACCTACTGCTTCAGGCAACCAGAAGGCAGCGGCTGACTGATCTTGTATATATCGCGATACCGAAACCTAAGCGTATTTCAAGGAAACGCTGGAATGATATCATCCAGTTAATAAAAAGGCTGGAACTGGGTCTGATCATAGTATCATTTGCTGGTAACCGCAAAAGTGTTGAGTTCAAGGTTCATCCGGAACCATATAAGCGCATGACAAGCAAGAATACGAGGAAGAAAGCAGCGTTGATCAAAGAAATAGAAGGAAGAAGCGCTGACTACAATATCGGAGGCAGCAGGAAAACCAAGATCATGACTGCCTACAAAGAAAATTGCATCCAAATCGCCTGTTATCTCGAAAAACTTGGACAAATGTCTCCAAAAGCGCTGGTTGCTCTCGGAACAGGGGAAAAGACACCGTTGATCCTTCAAAAAAACTATTACAATTGGTTTGAAAGAGTACAGAGAGGTATTTATGTCATCACAGAGCAAGGAAAGAAAGAGCTTGAAGACTATCCTGAGCTCGTGGAATATTATTTAGCTGGGCTGAAAACAGAAAATTGACTTTAAGTGCAGGTTAAGCACTAAGTGGCGGGGGGAATTTGTATTACTGTCTGCATTATTAAAACAGAAAATCAAACTCATATAAAAAGCTGTTTTTTGACGTTATCACTAGTTTGTTAGCTGGAAAAAAACACTCAAAATTTCCAGTTCGCCAATAAAGTTCAATTTTCGCCAATAAACACATGTTTTTCGCCAATAAAATTAAATTATCGCCAATAAACTTGTGAAAACCGCCAATAAAATTCTCTAAGTAATAAAATCCTAGATAATAATAAAGAAAATTGAACCAAAATTTAGCTGCTATGAGATTTACGATCAAAAAAGCAAATTATGCCTATTTTATATGATAATTTACCGATAAAGCGAGAGAAAACCAAATTACAGTTACACATAAACACAATGAAGGGCTGGCCGCTAGCTTAGCCAACAAGATCTTCACCTTAAATTACAAAAAAAGCGGGGAGAAAACAAATAAACTGTTTTCTCGCCGCTTTTTAAACCTTCTCGAGCAAATTCTCGTCTATCAGTGCCTGTAATTCGCCGACTTCATTTTTATCCACCGTGGCCAATGATAATAGAACACTGTCAATCAGGAATTTTCTCGGGCTTGAAGAACGAAGAATTTCTTCCTCGATGAAATCAAGCTTTTTAAGATAATCAGTGTTATTGCAGTCCAGCTTCTTCATTCGAGAGATAACTGAATGAATGTTAATTCTCCAGTCAAGTTCCTCAGTTCTGGAAACAGGAAGCCATTGATCCATGATTTCCGGCGGAACCAACTGTTCTCCTGAAAGTGCTAGCTCATCAAGCATATTCAAAATCCGAGTTACACTATACCTTACAACTGGATGTAAACTCGCAGCTTCTCCGTTCGCTTTACGATGGAACCTGATGTTCTGGAGCAGGATGCCATTAAGCATAATGGCCGCATCGAGAAGGTAAGGCTGGCAAATATCATTGGTTATATCCCCGAGACGATCAGAAAACCAGCGCAATATCTTCATTTGCCCTACTTCGATAAACTGTTTGAGCTCTTTATCACCTGAAAAAAACACTTCTTCAAAAAGCGGAACGATCTTATTTTCCCGGTTTGCGGTCATCTGTAATTCGATTTGGCTTATAAAGATTTCCGGGTCACCAGGATCCTGGCCAAGCAGCAATCCATTCCGGTCAATCTCTATCTTCTTGAAGGTTGTTCTAAAAATATCCATGAGCAGTTGATTTTTGGAAGAAAAATAATTATAGAATGTTCCTTTAGATATTCCGCTGTAATCGAGGATATCCTGAATAGAGGTGGCCTGGAATCCTTTTTCTACGAATAGCTGATGTGCTTTTTCAATAACATGGCGTTTTCTATCGTTCATTTCATCACCTTAACCTTTTATACCGCGTGTATAAAAATATACTACATTAAATCTTCAGACTTTACAAACCCCTGTATAAAGGTAGTTTAAAAGCATTGCAAAAATTGTACCGATGTTATATGCTAGTGTTTATGCAATTACATTGTTTACAAATTTGTGAACAATATAGGGGGAAAAACAGAATGGATTTTAATATGAAAACACCCGACAAACCGCCCTATGGAATACTGGCGGTACTCATTGTTGGTGCTTTTATCGCATTTTTAAATAATACTTTGCTTAATATAGCTTTGCCTTCCATAATGACTGACTTGAAGGTCGAAGCAACGACAGTACAGTGGCTGACAACTGGTTTCATGCTTGTCAGTGGTATAATGATTCCTCTTAGTGCGTATTTGATTCAAAAGTATTCGGTACGGAATTTATTTTTGACGGCAATGGGTTTATTCACATTGGGCACAATCTTATCCGGAGCAGCACATGTCTTTCCGCTTTTATTAGCAGGGCGGATGATCCAGGCATCCGGTACAGCGATCATGATGCCACTGTTGATGAATGTCATGCTTATAAGCTTTCCGATTGAAAAACGCGGTACCGCAATGGGGGTATTCGGATTAGTGCTTATGTTCGCACCAGCTATAGGACCGACACTTTCAGGCTGGCTTATTGAGCATTACGACTGGAGAATGCTTTTCCATTTTGTAACGCCAATCGCAGCCACGGTCTTGTTACTCGGATTCTTCCTGTTAAAAGATAAAAAAGAAAAAGTGTATATGCGTCTGGACGTTATTTCATTATCACTATCGAGCGTTGGATTTGGCGGGCTTCTGTACGGCTTCAGCTCTGCCGGATCGAAGGGCTGGGACAGTCCGCATGTTTATCTAACATTAGCGATAGGGGCAGTTTCACTTATCGTCTTTATCCTTCGTCAATTACGCCAGGATAATCCAATGTTGAATTTCAGGATTTATAAGTATCCAATGTTTGCTTTATCTTCAGTGATTTCGATGATCGTGACAATGGCGATGTTCTCTGGAATGCTTCTGCTGCCAATATACGTGCAGACAATACGCGGAATTTCACCATTAGATGCGGGCTTAATGCTCTTGCCTGGCGCGATTGCCATGGCCATAATGTCTCCGATTACTGGAAAATTATTTGATAAGTTTGGCGGCCGCGCTATGGCTGTCATCGGCCTGATTATCACGCTTGTGACGAGCTACTATTTCAGCAAGCTTTCTATGGAAACGACTTATACTCAACTGATCATCCTTTACACAGTGCGCATGTTCGGTATGTCGATGGTCAATATGCCTGTTAATACGAACGGATTAAACCAATTGCCTGCACGTTATTATCCGCACGGCACAGCAATGAACAATACGATGCAGCAGGTCTCAGGAGCAATCGGAACAGCTTTGCTTGTCACGGTGATGTCGATGCGGGCAGAAACCTATGGCAAAGAACTAGCTGCCTCAGCGCTCAAAGAGGCTGCTGCTGCTGGTAAAGCTGTTACACCTGCTGTTCAAGCTGAAATGGAACAGCAAATAGCAATGCAAGCGATGCTTCACGGAATCAATGACGCTTTTTATGTCACTGTATTTTTATCAGCGATCGCGTTGGTACTTGCTTTCTTTATCAAACGAGCAACACAGGCAGAAGACACAATTGGCAAAACAGCCTCAGCAAAACAACATTCACATAAATTGGTTAATAACTAATACTTCCCCCTGGAATCCAGGGGGTTTTGTATAATAAAAAGTAAACAAAGGGGAGCATGTTTTATGGAAAGAATTTCAGAAATGCTCGCGCAAAAACAACTCGATGCTTATAACACACAAAATTTAGAGGAGTTTTTGTCGGTGTATAGTGAAGATGTCGTAGTCATGAATTTTCCAAGCAACGAGGTAACCACGAGAGGTATAGATGAAATGCGTACCAGGTATGGCAAGCTTTTTAAACAGCACCCAAATAACCATGCGGAACTTTTGGGCAGGATGGTTCATGGAAACAAGGTTGTTGATCATGAGCTCGTTACAGGCAGGGAAAATTCCGAGCCAAAAAAAGCGGTTGCCATATATGAAATTGAAGGCGAAAAAATCGTGAAAGTTTGGTTTTTGTAACCCATCCTAATAGTAAGCTAGCCCCTGTACTCTACAAGGCGCTGGCTTTTTTTATTCTTAGGACTTTTTGGAGTATTGTAGTATGCTTCATAAAACTGTAAAAGCCGACCATAAACGGTGTATTAATACCATCATAATTTCGTTTTTAAGGGGGGAATCTATCCTTAAACTCTTGTAGGGTATGTATGAAGACACAATGCTGTTGGTACATTCTGAACCAAACCCGGCCCAGGCTGAGACTGACCAATAGAAAGGAGGAGTATAGAAATGAAGAAAGATAAGGCAGATCATGCTTATGAGAATGAAGTAGCTAAATTATTCGGACTCGATGAAGAAACAAGTCTTCAATCCGTCAATTTTGCCACAACTGAAAATCCCTTATTAAATGAGCATTTTCAAGAGGAACAGCAAAAATAAATAAAAGCCAGGCTTATTGCCCAGCTTAATTTTCGCGGTTTGCCAGGACGGCATCCGCTTTATGCTGTTGTTGGAATTGCTCAAACATCTGACTTGATATGGCTGTATTGCCAGAAGGGTTCGGGTGCACTCCATCACTAGCAAGGAATTCCAAATTATCGCTGTTGATGACATTCGTAGTTTGTACCACTATCGAAGAAGATGTACCCTTTGCAGCTTCGTAAATCATTAAATTCCACTTTGGAAGAAGTTTATCCGCAAGAGAATAAAATTGATGATCGGCTGGCATCGGGTTATAAAGTTCAAGAAGGACGATTGTCGCCGAAGGATTCAACTCACCAATTTTTGATGTGATCTCCGCAAGGTTTTGTGAAAAGCCTCCTTGCAGACTTTCAAAGGATTTTAGAGCACTATAGATATCGCTTTGTTTGACTAATTTTAGAATATCATTGCCACCGACGTTAACAGTTATGAGGTCGGCCTCCTTGATCGCTTCGTCATACACACCATCCTGTATCAGAAGATTCAACCTCTCACTGGTAATCCCGATCACTCCTTCGTTTTGTGAAAGAACTCGTTTGCCAGTTTCCACACCGAGTTGGGCAGAAAATTGACTGATTAAATTCTCTTCCTCTGGAATACGGTAACCACGTATGATTGAGTCGCCGAGGGCGAGATGGTTAATGGTACTGTCCGGAATTGTTCTGTAGTAATCTATATAAGTGAGCTTATTTGTCTTTTCAACAGAAGGCGCAGTTTCCTGCTTGATTTTATTGATTTGGTATTGGGGATAGTAAATCCATGCTGAAAATGACAGGACGGCAAGCAGAGATGAGAGCAGTATAATTTTTATGATTTTCATGTTGATTCACTCCTCGATATACTTTTATTGTATCAAGGATTATGAAGGAAATAATCAGGGGGGTATTTCCATTTTTTTAAAAAATGAGACTATTTTTTGACCGAAAAAAACTTCGGTTTCCGGAAAGATATTTTGTTATAATTTATATAATTAATATATTCAAGG
>NZ_BAUW01000070.1 GCF_000517385.1 Mesobacillus boroniphilus JCM 21738
CCCCCATTATTGTGACAGCTTTTCAGTGAAGTATTTTACAACCCCCAATAAGTGACTGTATCAAATATTCCAACGATGATTAAAATGTACCCGGCAATCTTCTGTACCACTGAACCCAGCTTGCGACTTTTTTTCAACAATGCCCCATTCAGGCCGATGTACGAAATTACAACTGCAAAGATAATCAGCGGGATGGAAGTGCCAATGGCAAAAACAGACGGCAGGACTGCTCCGTAGGATGTACTAAGGACAATCGGCATCAGAGTAAAGAAGAATAAGGAAAACATCGTAGGACAGAATGCGATTGAGAAGCTTACTCCCATCAAAAACGACCCTGTTTTTCCGCTGCCTGTCCATTGTGGCAATACAGAAGTGAAGCGATTGATCCAATTAAATGCGAAGAGGCCAATAAGTGACAGGCCGATCAAAATGAAAAGAGGGCCCATCAGCTTGCGGAACCAGGAAAAGAACCCCGGCAAAACTTGTTGGAAACTCTGACCGACTAGCCAGACTGCGAGGCCTAGCAGTGTAAAGACCAATATTTTTCCCAAGAGGAAAAACATAATCTCAATCCACTGGCTTTTCGTTTGCAGACTCCGGTTGCCGTAGTAGGTGATTGCACCGAGATTTCCTGTCAGCTGGCATGGAGCGAGAGCGCCAACAATGCCTAGTAGGAAGCTTGCCAATAAAGGGATTTGTTCAGTCTGGTTCACAAGGGTGAAGAATGGTCCGCTGAAAAAATTGCTGATCTCTGTAAACAGTTGATACATAAAGAACCTCCACTAAAACTAGTAATACTATGATACTAAAAAAATATCAAAATAGTATGCAGAAAAAAACAGCAGGCAAGTAACCTGCTGTTAATTCACTGCAATATGGGCTGTCAATAGTTTATATGCATTATCCACTTCATCGTCTGAAGGGGGTTCAACATCTTTAAGAGGGTACTCGAGCCCTAATGCTTCCCATTTATAAACTCCCAGCTTATGATACGGCAAGACTTCTAGTTTTTGAACATTCCCCAGAGTGCCAATAAACTCGCCTAATTTGGTGAGATCCTCGATTTCATTTGTGACACCAGGAACCAGTACATGGCGAACCCAAATTGGAACTGGATGGTCAGATAAAAAAGGGCGAAATCCAAGATGTGATCATTTGCCATTCCTGTCAGTTTGATGTGTTTTTTCCTATTGATATGTTTTAAATCTAGAAGAATCAGGTCAGTGTAATTCAACAGCTCTGCCAGCTGCTGCTGAAAAAGAGGAGCGGTTGAATAACATCCTCCTGAAGAATCAATGGTGGTGTGCACTCCGAGTTTTTTGCACTCCTTGAAAAGTTCAGTAATGAAAGGAATCTGTAAAAGCGGCTCACCGCCGCTTACTGTGATGCCACCGCCAGATGCTTCAATAAAAGGAAGGTAGGATTTAAGATCATCAATGATTTCGGAAACAGACATCTGTTTGCCTGTGCCGATCTCCCAGGTATCTGCATTATGGCAAAACTGGCAGCGCAGCAGGCACCCCTGTGTGAAGATGACATAGCGTATCCCAGGTCCGTCTACAGTCCCAAAGGTTTCAATAGAATGAATGTTTCCGATCATGATGATTTCTCCTTTCATTAAAACAGGAGTTCCCGCCATGCGGAAGGAGGGCAACTACTGTTTCTCTACAGTTGTATTAGTTACATGGTTTCATGGAAAGTACGGTTGATTACATCCATCTGCTGCTCACGTGTAAGCTTGATGAAGTTGACTGCATATCCAGATACACGGATTGTCAGCTGCGGATATTCTTCAGGATGCTCCATCGCATTTAACAGAGTTTCCCGGTTAAACACGTTTACGTTTAAATGGTGACCGTCTTTGATAGCATACCCATCAAGGATGGAAACCAGGTTATTTGTACGGCTGTCTTCATCTTTTCCAAGCGCTTTTGGCACGATGGAGAATGTGTTTGAAATTCCGTCCAACGCATAGCTGTATGGAAGCTTTGCAACAGATGACAGGGAAGCTAGTGTTCCTTTAGTATCGCGGCCATGCATTGGGTTTGCACCTGGCGCGAATGGCTCGCCAGCACGTCTTCCATCCGGTGTATTACCTGTCTTTTTACCATAAACGACGTTTGAAGTGATCGTTAAGATTGACATTGTATGAACAGAATTGCGATATGTTGGGTGCTTGCGCAGCTTTGTCATGAAGTTTTTCACTAGTTCAACTGCGATGCTGTCAACACGGTCATCGTTGTTTCCGTATTTAGGGAAGTCGCCTTCTGTTTCAAAATCAACGGCAATGCCGTTTTCGTCACGAATTACTTTTACTTGTGCATGCTTGATTGCACTCAATGAATCCGCTACTACGCTTAGGCCTGCAATTCCAGTTGCCATTGTGCGAAGGACTTCTGTATCATGCAGCGCCATTTCAATTCTTTCATAGCTGTATTTATCATGCATGTAGTGAATGACATTAAGAGTATTAATGTAAAGGCCAGCAAGCCATTCCATTACATTATCGAATTTTGCCATTACTTCTTTATAGTCAAGGACATCAGACGTAATAGGGCTGAAGCCAGGAGCAACTTGAATCTTTAATTTTTCATCGACACCGCCATTGATTGCGTAAAGCAAAGCTTTTGCCAGGTTGGCGCGTGCTCCGAAGAATTGCATCTGCTTACCGATTTCCATTGCCGAAACGCAGCAGGCAATTCCGTAGTCATCGCCATATTCACAGCGCATCAAGTCGTCGTTTTCATATTGGATTGAGCTCGTTTTGATTGACATCTCAGCACAATACTTCTTGAAGTTCTCAGGCAGGGCAGGCGACCATAACACTGTCAGGTTCGGCTCTGGAGCAGGTCCGAGATTATCAAGTGTATGAAGGAAGCGGAAAGAGTTCTTCGTTACAAGCGATTGCCCGTTGTGTGCCATACCGCCAATTGACTCAGTTACCCATGTAGGGTCACCGCTGAATAACTCGTTGTAGTCAGGCGTACGCGCAAATTTTACCAGGCGAAGCTTCATGACGAAATGATCGACAATTTCCTGTGCTTCTTTTTCAGTAAGTGTTCCATTTTGCAGATCTCTTTCAATATAGATATCCAGGAATGTTGCGACACGGCCAAGGCTCATTGCAGCTCCATTCTGCTCTTTAATTGCTGCAAGGTATGCAAAGTAGACCCATTGGAATGCTTCCACTGCATTGGATGCTGGCTTGGAAATATCATAGCCATAACTCTGGGCAAGCTGCTTCAATTCATTCAATGAACGGTATTGCTCAGAAATTTCTTCCCTCAGGCGCATCGTGCCCTCAGTCATGACGCTGCTTGTCATTCCATGATCTTTCTTCTTTTGTTCCATCAGGAAATCTACACCATAAAGAGCTACACGGCGGTAGTCGCCAATGATGCGGCCGCGTCCATAAGCATCCGGCAGGCCAGTGATGATTCCAGCTTTACGAGCCTGGAGCATTTCTTTTGTATAAACATCGAATACACCCTGGTTATGCGTTTTACGGAAGTCAGTAAAAATCTTTTCTACCTCTTTATCCAATTCATAACCATATGCCTCGCATGCAGCTTTAGCCATACGAATACCGCCAAAAGGCTGCATAGAGCGTTTAAATGGCTTATCGGTCTGGAAGCCTACAACTTTTTCTTTGTTCTGATCAAGATAGCCCGGCCCATGGGATGTAATGGTGGATACCACTTTGGTGTCCATATCAAGAACACCGCCGTTGTCACGTTCCTGCTTTGTTAATTCCATTACCTGCTGCCATAAATGAAGCGTTTCCTCAGTTGCGCCTTCAAGGAAGCTGGAATCACCGGTATATTCAGAGAAGTTTTTTAGAATGAAGTCCCTAACATTGATATCGTCCTGCCAAGCACCATTTTTAAAGCCTTTCCATTGTTCCATTTAAATTCACCTCTAAAGTAGATGTTTATATAACAGTTACCACACTTTTATTATACTACGGATATAACAGTTTGAGTGTGACATATTTGTGAAATTATGAACAATACAATATTTATATATGTTTTGGTCTTATGTCTGCTTGTGAATTTGAAAACTGTTCTATAATTGTTTTAAGGTTTTCTGGTTCTGTTATATAAGAATTTCTTTATGTATATAATTCTATCAGGAAATTTAGTACCGTGTTCATAGTGTTATGTATGTTTTGTGTCAATTTCATAGCGTAAAAACAAGAAAAAACAGGATGCAATATCCTGTTCTCCTTTTAGATTAAGGCTGTTTTCGTAAAGAGTGTTGTTAAAATCCTGAAGCTGATTTTAAAGTAATATATCCCCTTTTTGCATGTCGGTATTAAGTTTGCATGCTCTTTTCTCATAAGAAGCGTCAACTTAAAGGAAGGAATATAGGTAATTCAATCAAATTTTGTATTTTATAGCAACGAAGTTTGAGAAAAGGGCATAGATTAATCAACAACGATATAAGCGATCATTGGCCCATTATGTTCAGCTGAAGGATGAGTCAGACAAATCAGCCTGTAGGTTCCTTCTATATCAAACTGTAAAGGGACGACTGTTTCTTCACCTTTTTTTACTACCCATTTTATATCTGTTCCTTCTATGATGAAAGGATGTTCTTTTCCGTTGACTCCCAGTATCTTCAAACGAACCTTTTCACCTTTTTCCAAAAAGATTGTTCCTGGATCCCACCGGTATGCTTCAATTTCCTTGCCATCATCCGTGGTAGATTTGAACTCGCCTGTCACCATGTGAATTTCGCGGATTTGTTCATTTTGTCCACCTAATGCCGGAGTGGCATCGGGCTTTAGGCCCAGCCAAAGAGAACCGATGATGGCAATAAAAACGATTAGGCCAAAGAAATATAATGTTTTTCTTTTTAACACAAAGAAATGCATGTTTTCACCTCCTTACTATCCTCTATAAATATCTATGCTCGTCCCCATGCTGAACTTGTCTAATTTTTTGATTTTCTCTAGTATAGATTATCAGGGCAAAAACAAACTATAGATTAGATGAAAACTAAGGAGGACAATATGTACCGTTTATTTACTCATAATGATTTGGATGGGGTGGCCTGCGGAATTCTATTCAGGCTCGCATTCGGTGACAAAGCCGATATCCGATATAATTCTGTTTCTGGACTTAATTTTCAGGTGGAGAAATATTTCGAGAGAATGAATGACCGGATGAAACAGGAAGATCATCTATACATAACAGATTTATCTGTCAATCATGAAGTCACTGAAAAAATCAATCAGTTTGTTAAAGATGGGGGAATGGCAAAGCTGATTGACCACCATAAAACAGCATTGCATTTCAATGATTATAGCTGGGGTTTGGTAAAAGTAGAATATGACTCGGGGACACTGACAAGCGCTGCATCACTCGTATATGACTATTTAGTAGAGGGAAATCATCTCGTTAAAAATGGATCCCTTGATGAGTTTGTTGAGCTTGTCAGGCAATATGATACCTGGGACTGGGACATCCTCAAGAATTTCAAAGCCAAGAATTTGAACGACCTGTTTTTTATGGTTTCTATAGAAGAATTTGAAGAGCGGATGGTTCCTCGTCTGACATCTGGAGATTCTTTTGATTATGATGATTTTGAAAAAAAGCTCCTCGAAATGGAAGAAGATAAAATCGAAAGATATATCAGGAGGAAAAAGCGGGAAATTATCCAAATTGAAAATGATGGTTTATACGGCGGAGTCGTTCATGCTGAATCCTATCACTCGGAATTAGGAAACGAGCTGGGCAAGGAGTATCCACATCTGGATTATATAGCGATTTTGAACTTGGGAGGAAAGAAAATAAGCTTCAGAACAATTCATGATGACGTAGACGTCTCTGCTGTCGCTGGTGAATTTGGCGGGGGCGGACACGCCAAAGCATCTGGATGCTCTATGAATAAGAAAGCTTATCACCGTTATATTGAACAGGCATTCCCCCTGGAACCAATCAAGCCGGACGCTTTTAAAAACACCTATAATCTAAAGGGTTCGAAAAATGGATGTCTGTATGAGAATCGTGACCGTGAATTGTATCTGATTTATACGGATGGTACCCGATATTTTGTTCAGCAGGAAAGTAAAGAGCGCCATGGCCCCTTTGACAGTTTTGAAGCAGCCGAACGCTTTGTGAAAAGAGAATATGGAGCAGCACTTGCCAGGGATGATGTATATATTTCCTATCTCGAAAATATCGTATTTAACGAGCGGAATTGAATAATCCCTGTCGGTGAAAGTGATAGGCTGTGAATGCCAGTCAATTGTTTTAAAAGGAAGTTATATTAGGTCACCGATGGTATATCGGTGACCTGTTTTATTGATATCACCTATTTACGATCGCCAATACCCATGATTGTTAACCAGAATTTAAAATAATTGGCTTTATGGCCCTCCAATTGGTTTGCACCCTGATATTCAAAAAATCGTATCAGTCTCCACAATCTCGCTTATTCAACCTCTAATAAGCTTCACTAGTACTTTTTTAAGTGCTTTACCAATTTGGCCAGGGATTTAAATCTTTACAAACTTTTCCGATTATTCCAGTTTGATTAAAAAATTATAACACTAAACATCTATCGACAAGTTTCTGTTAAAATAGTTGAAAAGAATAGGACACTGGATGTGGTTTGATGAGGAGATTTTGGGCCCTGTTTATGCTGTTATTTGTAAGTATGAATTCTTCTGCTGAATTTGTTAAAGCAGAGGCAGATGAACCTGTCTTAACATCTGAGGCCGCCGTTTTGATGGACACCCAATCGGGTGCCATACTATTCGGGAAAAATGAAGAAACGAGGATGTATCCTGCGAGCCTGACAAAGATTGCAACTGCTATTTACGCTATTGAAACCGCTGACTTGGATGAGCAGGTCGTTGTTAGTGAAGAAATTGAGAATATCGATGGTACAAGAGTTTATTTAAATCCTGGCGAAAAGGTGTCTTTGAAGAAGTTGGTTCAGGGAATGCTGATCAACTCAGGAAATGATGCCGCGTTGGCAATTGCCATTCACCTGGACGGTTCTTTAGAAAGTTACTCTGAAAATATAAATAAGTTCCTGAAGACCAATATTGGTGTTGAAGATACTCATTTCGTCAACCCGCATGGTCTGTTTGATGAAAATAATTATACAACCGCCAAGGAACTTGGTTTGATATTAAACTATGCAATGAACAATCCTGATTTCCGGGAGATTTTTGGCACCAAACAATTGGAGTGGGATGGGGAGTCTTGGGATACTACGATTCTTTCCCATCATCGGATGCTAAAAGGCGAAATTCCTTATGAAGGAGTAACGGGCGGGAAGACAGGTTTTGTGGACCAGTCGAAGCAAACGCTTGCTACCACTGCTGATAACGGGAAGTTGAAGTTGACAGCCATCTTATTGAAATCAGAATACAAACGTAAAATTTATGAAGATACTGCCGAACTTTTCGATTATGGATTTGCCAATTTTCATTCAGTTCAAATCAGGAAAGGTGAGAAATTCAATAACGGCAATCTCAAATTCAAGGCGGATGAAGATCTTTACTTGACTGAGCCGAACGGACAGAGTAATCGGGTGGTAGAGGAGGACGGAGTATTAAGAGTTGAGAACGGCAGCGGGGAAACGATTCATTCTGTTGAATTAAAGCCTTTGATTGAGAAGAAACCAGAAGTGAAGGAAACCACAGAACAGCCTGAGCAAAGCGGGATGCTATCGATGAATACCTTACTAGGTGCAGCGTTATTTACTTTGGCGGCTATTGCATGGCTACTGAACCGTAAACAAAAAAAGAACAGAAGAATTCGTAGCAGGTGAGTGATCACCTGCTATTTTTATTTTCCAAAAGTTAAATGAAGGAATTGTGAAGAGCCTTAACATAAACACAATGGTTTTTTACATTGTATTAATAACAGATTAATAGTTTCCCATTATATTAAAAGGCGTAGTAAATAACATTTCTGGAGGTCTTGTAATGATTAAGGCAAATTTTAAAAAGAAGATTCTCCCGATCGCTGTTCTATCAACTGTAGCGTTCGGCAGCTTAGCAGGGACTTTTGACGCAGAAGCAAAAAACAAAACAAAAGATAACCGTGCAGAAATTAAGAATGTTATTTTCTTAATTGGTGATGGAATGGGGGTTACTTATACTTCGGCTTACCGCTACTTGATGGACAACCCTGAAACTACAGAAGTTGAGAAGACTGAGTTTGACAAATACCTTGTGGGTAGCCAGATGACTTACCCCGAAGACACTGAACAAAACGTAACTGACTCTGCCTCGGCGGCAACAGCGATGTCGGCAGGGATCAAAACTTACAATAATGCGATTGCAGTGGATAATGACGGTTCAGAAGTAAAAACAGTTTTGGAAGCGGCCAAGGAAAACGGCAAAGCTACTGGCCTTGTAGCTACTTCTGAAATTACGCATGCCACTCCAGCCTCCTTTGGTGCGCATGATGAAAGCCGCAAAAATATGAATGGTATTGCAGACGATTATTATGATGAACTGGTTAATGGTGAGCATAAAATCGATGTAATGCTTGGCGGGGGAGTAAGTAACTTTGTTCGAAATGACAGGAATCTGGCAGAGGAATTTCAGAAAGATGGCTATAGCTATGTAACGAACAAACAGGACCTGTTAAATAACAAAAACGAAAAAGTACTTGGCCTTTTTGCACCAGGTGGATTGGACAAGATGATCGATCGCAATGAAGCGACTCCTTCCCTCGAAGATATGACTAAAACAGCAATCGAACGTTTAAACAAGGATAAGGATGGTTTCTTCCTGATGGTAGAAGGCAGCCAGGTCGACTGGGCTGGACATGACAACGATATAGTTGCTGCCATGAGCGAAATGGAAGATTTCGAGAAAGCGTACAAAGCAGCAATCGAATTCGCTAAGAAGGATAAGCATACATTAGTTGTGGCGACTGCTGACCATTCAACTGGCGGATATTCAATTGGTGCTGATGGAATCTATAACTGGTTTGGAGCACCGATCAAAGCTGCAAAACGCACTCCAGATTTCATGGCTGCAGAAATTGCTAACGGTGCTGATGCTGAAGATACACTAAAAAAATATATTGACTTTAAATCTGTAGGTCTCCCTGAGTTGACTGCAGAAGAGGTTCAATCCGTAAAAGACGTTGCTCCAACAAAGAAAGCCAGGGATATTGACAATGCTATTGAACAGATTTTCGATAAACGCTCCCACACCGGGTGGACAACAGGTGGACACACTGGTGAAGACGTCCCAGCATATGCATTCGGTCCTGGAAAAGAGCGTTTCTACGGACAAATCGACAATACTGACAATGCGAAAAACATTTTTGATATCCTTGCAAATGGCAAAAGAAAATAATTAATTTGATAATCTCCCGCTGAACCTTGGATCTGCGGGAGATTTTCTGAAAAGGGGTTTTCATAAAATGAAAAAATATCTGCAATTAATGCTAGCTGTTTCAATGCTGACAGGCTGTTCATTTGCACAGGCTGATTCAAAAGAGGAAACGAATCCTGTTGAAACTGTTGCGGAGAAACCAGTAAATAAAAATACAGACGTGTATGTACCGAATCCGCAAGTTTCAGATGACAGGGAACTAAAAAAAGCAGAGGATTCTTTAATTGACGATAAAGGAGAATTAACCCTTAAGGCAGTTAAAAAAGTCAATAAAACATTCAAGCTCGATGGCATTGAATATAAGGTTAAAGAAATTAAGTTGCTGCACTTTATTCCTGATTACAGCCTGATTGATTTCTTCCATCCATATACACATGATGAAGAATTTGATTTTGTTAAAATTGGGGTTGAAGTACACAATAATTCCAGCGAAAGCTATCATTTTGGTCCGGTGGCAATGGTGAATATCAATGATTCAATTCACAAGACATGGGAAGATGATTTTTACCTGGAAGAATTACATGGTGAAATTGTAGCCGGACAAAAAAAGCAAGGAAACCTTGGATTTATCGTGGATGACCTCAAAAACCTCGATAAAGTGGAAATTCTCTCAGGGGACTTAGTTGACAAGGATAAAAAGAAGATCAGGGAACCCATCAACCTCGTTGTAACCTTTGAATAAGAGGATAATATAACCTGGATTTTGTCCTTTTCAGGACCATGAGTGAATACACCAATTTAGGGTCTAATAGAATGCAAGAAAGCCATGGAGGATCCATGGCTTTTACTATCCGCTTTGTTTGGGGAATTTCCAATCAGAGGATAAGCTGTTCATAAAGGCTGGGTAATCGGTATGTTCCATTTAGTGTTTTAATAATGAAGTCGACAGGAGCATTAGGAACGATATTCCAACCATGGCAATTACCCATAGCCAGGCTGACTGCATGTTTCCGGACTCAAGAGCTACATAGATTGCCGTTGGGACGGTCTGTGTTTTTCCAGGCAGGTTGCCGGCAAACATCAGGGTTGCTCCAAATTCACCCAGCGCTCTGGCAAAGCTTAAAATAAGTCCTGTGATCAATGTTTTTGCTGATAGGGGAAGAGTAACATATAAAAAAACCTTCCACTCATTTGCTCCATCTACCCTCGCCGCTTCCTCCGCGCCAGGATCAATCGATAGGAACCCTGTCTTGGCTGATTGATACATCAACGGAAAGGCTACGACTGATGCAGCGATAACAGCTGCCCACCAGCTGAAAATAAGGGGACTGCCGAAAACATTTTCAATTAATCTTCCAATCGGACTATTTATGCCAAAGATGACAATCAATAGAAACCCAACTACAGTAGGAGGGAGTACTAAAGGCAATGTTAACAGCGTTTCTACGGCTGTTTTACCTAAGAACTGCCTCCTTGCCATAAACCTTGCAGCAAATATGCCGAATAAAAATACAAATACTACCGACACTGAGGCAATTTCAAGGGAAAGTTTAATCGGGCTCCAGAACTCACTGCTCATAAAAATCATTCCAATGCTGCTGTAAAGCCATATTTTTTGAAAATCTTCATTGCTTCTGGTCCTTTTAGGAAATTGAAGAAGTCGATAGACTCTTCAGGATGATTAGTTCCGGCAATGACACCAACAGGATAAACAATCGGGTCATGTAAGTCTTTTCCATCCAAAGGGACAATTTTCACTTTATCGGAAACGAGTGCATCTGTTTTATATACGATGCCAGCATCAACATTTCCTGTTTCAACATTTGAAAGAACCTGGCGGACGTCTTTAGTGGGAATGATTTTATTCTCCAGATCTCCCCATAATTGCAATGACAGCAATGCTTGTTTAGCATACATGCCTGCAGGAACAGATTCGGGAGTGCCCAGGGCGATTCTATGAATATTTTCGTTAGTTAGTGATTTTGCTGAATCGATATTCTTGTTATCACTTTGTGTGATCAACACAAGTTCGTTTCTAAGAAGCCTTACGCTGTGTTGTTCGTCTATAAGCTTTTTGGATTGTAAGTAATCGAATTTATCCTCAGCCGCGGAAATAAACATGTCTACCGGGGCACCCTGGGATATTTGCTGCTGCAGAGAACCGGATCCGCCAAAATTGTAGACAATTTTAATTTCTGGATTTTGTTTCATATATTGTTGCCCAGCTTCTTCCATAACATCACGGAGGCTTGCTGCTGCAGAAATTGTAAGTTCATTTGGGTTTGATTCACTGTCATCCGCACAACCCGTAATGAAGAGTAGGAGGGCTGCGGAAAAAACAATATGTATTATTCTCAATCAAGACATCCTTTCCAAAGACCCTTTTAAACATTTACAATAGTTATAACTGATTATATCGAAATAAAAAGGATGCTACATACAAAAAATATCACAAGTTGGTGAAATTATCATTGATTCGAGTTATTGGGGAGTAAGGAGGATGTAAAATAAAAAACTGCCAGTTGGCAGTTTCATAAATATTATTGATTCTGTCCAGTTTTTTGATCAATCTGCCTGCAAACCTCGTCAGCGGAAAGGCCATTTGCTTCAATGACTGATCCTTGGATCGAGGCATCCTGCATACCCATTACGTTTGAATCGATACCAGAAACCACGCAGCAATCACAGCCTTGTACATCGGCTTCAGAGCGCAATTCAACGACGTTATGGCCTCTTTCGCGCAAAGCTTCTGAAATATTAGTAAGTGATTGTTCTACACCAACTCTTGCCATCAATAACACCTCCTCACTTAATTTAAGTTGTCCGGCGCAGGTATAAAATATACCAATCACCAGACAATAGAAGGGCATACTAATGATCAATGGGAGGTGCAGATATGGGTAATATAAGGAAAAAGGATCCTTCGACTATTGGGTTGAATTCATCACAAGTAGAAGGGCAGGGGACTACAACTAGCGAAACCGGAAGCAGGACCTCCTCCTCTTCGCGAAAAAAGCAAAAAAAAGGTTAGTGGCATTTTAAGAAGCAAAAATCAAACCCTCGGATGCTGTCCGAGGGTTTTGGTGTTTAAGCATACATTTCTGAAATTTGCTTTTGAAGCTCTTCATTTTCAAGGTATTCGTCATAGGTCATCTGCTTATCAATCAATCCTGATGGAGTGATTTCCATAATTCTGTTTGCCGCAGTTTGAATGAACTGGTGGTCATGGGATGAAAAGATCATTGAACCCTTGAAATTGATCATGCCGTTGTTCAAGGCAGTGATGGATTCAAGATCCAGGTGGTTCGTTGGTTCATCCAGCAGAAGGACATTTGCTCCAGATAGCATCATCTTAGAAAGCATGCAGCGGACTTTCTCGCCTCCGGAAAGTACGCTTGCTTTTTTCAAAACTTCTTCACCGGAGAATAGCATACGGCCAAGGAATCCGCGAAGGAAGCTCTCGCTGTCATCCTTAGGTGAAAATTGGCGGAGCCAGTCCACCAGGGTAAGATCACAGCCTTCAAAGAACTCCGAGTTGTCTTTAGGGAAATATGCCTGGGATGTCGTCACACCCCACTTGAAAGTTCCGCTATCTGGTTCCATTTCACCTGTAAGGATTTTGAAAAGTGTCGTGATCGCTATTTCGTTTTTCCCAACAAGCGCAATTTTGTCATCTTTATTCATGATGAAGCTGATATTATCCAAAACCTTTACGCTGTCAATCGTCTTGGTAATTCCATCAACTCTTAATAAGTCATTACCTATTTCACGGTCAGGAGTAAATCCAACGTATGGATATTTACGGGATGATGGTTTGATATCATCGAGAGAGATCTTATCAAGCAATTTTTTACGTGAAGTAGCTTGCTTGGATTTAGATGCGTTTGCACTGAAACGTGCGATGAACGCTTGCAATTCCTTGATTTTCTCTTCCTTTTTACGGTTCGTATCTGACTGCATTCTTAATGCAAGCTGGCTGGATTCATACCAGAAATCATAATTTCCGACATAAAGCTGGATTTTACCGAAATCGAGGTCCGCTATATGCGTACAAACTTTATTCAAGAAGTGTCTGTCGTGGGAAACGACAATAACGGTATTTTCAAAATTGATCAAGAATTCTTCCAGCCATTGTATTGCAGCGATATCAAGGTGGTTCGTCGGTTCATCGAGAAGAAGAACCTCAGGTTTACCAAATAAAGCTTGGGCAAGAAGTACTTTTACTTTTTCTCCGCCGCCAATATCAGCCATTTTTTTATCATGAAGCTCTTCGCCAATACCAAGGCCTTTAAGAAGAATCGCTGCTTCGGATTCTGCTTCCCAGCCATTAAGCTCAGCAAATTCACCTTCAAGCTCTGCAGCTTTCATGCCATCTTCATCTGTAAAGTCTGCCTTCATGTAAATCGCATCTTTTTCCTGCATGACTTCATACAAACGGGCATGTCCCATAATAACGACTTTCAGCACTTCGACATCTTCATATTCGAAGTGGTTCTGCTTCAAAACAGCCATACGCTCACCAGGTGTCATTGAAACATTTCCTGTTTGCGCTTCAATTTCACCTGATAAGATTTTAAGGAAAGTGGATTTGCCTGCACCATTTGCTCCGATCAGGCCATAGCAATTTCCCGGAGTGAATTTAATATTAACATCTTCAAAAAGCTTGCGGTCACCATATCTCAAGCCGACATTTTGAACTGTAATCATTTATTTAGTAGCCTCCATTAATATATATCCCAAAGATTATAACATGTTTGACTGCTATGAGCGAATTCTTTTTAAAGATGAGGGCAGGTAGAATGACGTTTTTTTGTGTAAATGGTGTTTTGAATGGAGTCAAATTGGGAAAAGGCAAGAGTAGGAAGTAATCTGGATAGTTTGCATATTAATTATCACAATCTCCACTGGGTGTCTATTGGGAAATTCGTGATTTTTTTTGCTGGCTGATGTCAATTTTTTTGCTCGTTTTCACACATTTTTCATATTTTTCATGTAAAATAATAATAGACAAAGATGGATAAAGGAGCTTTTAAAATGGCTAAAAAGCAGCTGGTTGATTTTGTTAACCGACTAAAGGAATCAGGGATAAAAGTCAGCTTCACTAAGCCAAAATCAGAATTTTTCTCCCTGCAAAAAACAGAGAAACATCCCACAACGGTGAATTCACATTAAGGGATAGACAGGCTCTCCTCATTATGCAGAACCCTTCATGATTCTCATTCTCATCTAAAAGTCATAATGATAAGCTTAATCTGGACGGTAAATAGCATACAAAAGCGGTGCAAAGGACCGCTTTTGTATGCTTATATTTCGTTCATTATTTCTTCGAACACATCATCTTTATTAAAATCTTCCCCCATCGGGAATTTTTTTATGAATTTGTTGTTTTTATCAATCAGGTAAGTAAATGTACTGTGGACGTAAAAACCATTTCCAGGATCCCGGTACTGAAACTGGAATGTATCGGCAACCTGTTTGATTTTCTTTTGTTCTTCCAAAGTGTCTGCTGGATCACCTGTCAAGAAAATCCAATTTCCGTCGTTTTCAAGTCCGAAGTTATCCATATATTTCCTCAAAACTTCAGGTGTATCCCGGTACGGATCAATTGTAATAGTTACAAATTGTACGTCCTTACCGTAAACACCTTCTTGGATTAAGTCTTTGCGAAGCAAGTTCATTTTTTGGGTTGTTGTCGGGCAGATATCAGGACAATGAGTATAAATGAATTCTATAAGCTTGATAGTCTCTGTTTCTTCACCGAAAGTATAGTTTTCTTCGTCCATGGTGACAAGCGTAATGTCCTCTGGAATTTGTGCATTCGCATCCCGGATTAGAAAAAATGAGATGCCAGATGTAATTCCTATTAATACAATAAGTGAACTGATAAGATAGATTTTTTTCATAACACAATCCTCCCCCATATAAAGATATAAGAAATATGAGGAAAATCATATGGACATTGTGTGAACTATGTTTAATATACAGCTTCCAAAAAAGATAAGTGAATATTCTTGCAATATAACGAATGAGATTTATAATGAATTGTAAAACAATTTCAACGTCTAGGGAAATATAAAGGGGAATTATTCTTTGAATGCTGATAAAATCGTGAAATACTTATTGCAGATCACAGGGTTGATCCTGATAAACAAAGCCGGCTTTTATATTGTAGAGCTGTTTGAGCTGCGTATTCCAGGTAATGTTTTGGGAATGATTCTACTTTTCGTGCTGTTATGGACGAAGGTAGTCCGGCTTGAATGGTTTGAAGGAGCGGCGGATTTTCTCGTCAAGCATCTTTCATTCTTTTTTGTGCCGATTTCAGTTGGTTTGATGACTCTGGGGGGACTTATTGCTGAAAATGGCATTCAACTTGCTGTTATATTAGTTTTGAGCGCTATAATAGGCATGGTGTTTGCGGGAGGCGCTTCAAATGTACTGATAAAACGTAAGGGGGAGAAGGAAAGTGCAAATTCTGCTGACGATCTTTAGCATTCTCATAACCTTGCTTGCATACCTTCTCGCCAGAAAGGCTGCGGGTAAATATCCATCTCCGCTAACATCCCCGGTATTTTTAAGTACAGTGATTGTGATTGCCGTATTGCTGTTTATGAATATACCTTATAAGAAATATGAACCAGCAAGTGAGATTATGACCTATTTTCTGGGACCTGCAACTGTGGCTTTAGCTGTTCCGTTATATCGGCAAAGAAAGATCATTTCATCCTACGCGGTTCCTGCTTTATTTGGTCTTATAGCAGGAATTGTCTCGACTATTCTCTCAGCTGTGTTCATAGCGTATTTGCTTAACTTATCAGATTTAATCTTAGTTTCTTTGACGATTAAGTCAATCACAATCCCTGTAGCTTCGGAGGTTGCCAGGATCATAGGAGCAGACTCGATAATGGTTGCTGCGTTCGTCATGATCACAGGTATGCTAGGGGCGATGATTGGCCCATTTCTTATGAACACCATGAAAATACTAGACCCTTTTTCGAGAGGCTTGGCAATCGGCACCATTGCTCACGGAATTGGTACAGCTGAAGCTGCCAGGGAAGGAGAGTTGCAGGGTGCCGTTTCAGGAGCAGCAATGGGTATGGCCGCGATAATAACTTCGTTGTTCCTGCCCATAATTCTCCCAGTATTCTTGTAAGGAACCATATGAAAACGAAGACCTATAAAGGCCTCCTTTTTTCTCTGGTAGGCAGACTCGATTAAAACAGAGCTTGTGCCATTAATGTGGGCAGTTACCCTTATGAGAAGCAGCTTAAGGGTATTGGACGGAACGAAAGCGAAAGGTACCCTTATGAGAAGCGGAAAGGCTGCAAAAGGGTACGACTTAGGCTGAAATAGACCCCTAGCTTGAATCACCAGACTTCAGAGGATTCCTAATTATTCGATATTGCAATACTCTATCGGACAATTTTCACAGTCGATTTGTTGTTTTAAGTAGTCCAGGTCATGAATGATAATTCGTTTTTTGTTTATGGAGATAATCCTTTCATCGCGTAATTCCCCAAGCATGCGGCTGACGCTCTCCCTGGCAGTTCCGCAATAATTTGCTAAATCCTGATTCGTGATCGATACGTTGATGTGAATGCCATCGTCTTTTTGAATGCCGTAACTATTGCTCAGCCTGATAAGGGTTGAATACAAAGCTCCTTTTTTGCCGTGCAGGACAAGGTCGCGGAATTTAGTAATCGTTTTTCGTATATGGTCGTTCATCCATTTGAGGAATTGGTAAGCAAGCTTGCTGTTGTTGAACAATGTATGCTCCAGGTTCTCGATATTTACAGCTGCCGCTTCACCATCCTCGACAACTTTTGCATTGAATAAATATCGAGGACCTACCGTAAAGAGCGTTAACTCACCTACAATATCGTTTTCATTACATAATCTTAAATACAATTCTTTCCCTTCCGCGTTCATTTTTGAAATCTGCACTTTACCCGACAGTATTATGAACATTTCTTTTGCTTCCTGTCCTTCGCGGAATAAAAATTCACCTTTTTTAAATTTAATGATTCTATCTGATACTTTAATTAATTCGCTCATCTCATAAGTTAAATTGATTGGATTTTCCTGGCCGGCCACAAAATCTCCACCTTTTCCGTCCGTTGTTTATCCTAATTTAAAATGAAATATAAACAAGAGGTCAATAGAGAAAATGTGAACATTACTTTGACAACGTTTTTTTTCACCTGTATTTTTCATCGAATTGGATAAATGTGGTTGACTAGGTTGGTTCAAAGGAAGTAAACTAAAGCAAAAAAGCTTCCTCGCCAAATTGTATTGGTTTAAAGTTTCATAGACCTGCCATAATGGATAATAGATTGAAATATTATAATCCGAGGTGGCCCAAAATGGAAGACTTTAATGAGGAATATGGCGTGTTTCAAAAAGCGTTAAATATTGAAGATCCATGGTATGTTGTGGATTATGAATTGAATCAAAAAGATCTTACCCTAGACATATATTTAGATTTTAAACGAGGCGCTAAATTTGTCTGTTCCCATTAAAACCTGAAAGCAGACCAACAAGAAAAAATTCTGAAACTTAAGGACACCAACCTTAAAACAGCTAGAGCTTATCGAATAAAACTTGCCTTGCAAGAACTATGGACAAAGTCCAATTCGTTTGCCATATTTTATTTCCAAGAGTGGTATGACTGGGCAATTCGTTCACAACTGGAGCCAATGGTAAAAGTTGCTCAAACACTTAAGAAACATGAACCGGGTATTCTTAGATGGTTTGTTTCCAAAATGACCAACGGTCTTCTTGAAGGCATTAATAGTTTAGTTCAAGCCGCCAAGCGTAAAGCCAGGGGATACAGGACAATTAAAAACTTTATCGCGATGATCTATGCAACAGCCAATAAATTAATAATCAAGGTGGAGCCACATAAGCAAGGGTAGGTTTACCTACAAAGAAAAAGAATGAGTAACAGTATGGAGCCATGCATCGCTCGCCACTGAACTCATTCCCTTGTCCAAGAATAAGTATGCCCGCTCATTGGGGTTGTTATTCATGTAACAGGTGGTGAATGCAGAGTGAGCAATTGAGCTCATTCCCTTGTCCGGTTTTAGTCTTTATTCTACTAATAGCAGTCCTACTATACTATTGAATGATATGACGTCGGGGTCTAGTAAGTTGTTATACCAACACTAAATGGCGAAGAGCCGCAAAAAATAACTTTTATATTATTTTATTAAAAGTCAAGAAGATATCTAGTATACCTTTTAAATAAATACTTTATTATAATGTCACACATTTTATAGGTATAAAAGAAAAGGATAGATGAACAGGAATAATACCTGTATCCATCTATCCTTTTTGTACAACAAATGACCTCATTTACCACAACAACTATATAATATTGTTGTTCAACTAGCGCCCTATAGTTTAATAGCAATAGGTAAGACTTTGATGTTATCTCCATCTTTTCCCCTGCTCCACACTGGCTACGAAAACCTAAATCATAAGAAGTAGGTATATAAAAAAGAGCAGGATTTCAACTCCTGTTCTTCCTCATTACCGAGCTGTCTTTGATAGAAACTCAACTTTTTTTGTGAGATTAGTTCTTGCACTGTCAGAATACTGATAACTGATATGTTTTCCATAATACCAGTAAGTATCCTTTGCTTGATAAATATTAGTTTTATAGTACCGAGTCGCTGATGGATTATAAAATGTTTCAAAGGTTGCTGATGACGCTCCAGCTACCCAAGTACTTTTAGTAAGCATAGCTGGAATAGTAGCCGCTGCAAATCTCGCTGACCATTCTGACAACTTATCTAAAAAGGTTGACGAACCAGTAAAAGAATCAATAAAATAATAATTCATGCTTCCTGGGTCTACATAAGCATACTGTGGATCATCAATTGCTGAGCCTTCTTCGAGGTCTAACCCACTAGATAATAATTCAACATCACTATCCGAAGCAATTTCCATGTCACCTTCTGTAATGGTAGTTTCAGAAATTGCTATACCGTTTTCATCATACTCAGTGACAACTGTGTAGTTGACCGTTTTCGGTTCCTCTTTCTGTTCTTCAATTACTGGCTTACCTTTCGCAGAAGCACTCGATGCAAATCCAACTGTAGAAAATGATGAAGCTGCTAGTGCCAAAGATGTAACGACTGTCAAAATCTTTTTCATGTTACCCCCATCTTTTGGAATTTTTTTGGTACTTTTAAATTATATATCGAATTATACTATAATGATATAATATTCATAATATTGAGTAGTTGGGAAAATTCTATTAGGTAAGGTGATAAAAATGGCTCTTAAGAATGAGTCCAAATGGTTTAAGGTGTTTTGGAAAGTGTTAGCAGTGGTTGCAGTTTTAGTATTAATTTTGGATAAGTTTGGACCCAAAATAGAATACCTAAATAATTTGGCCTTTATAGTCTTTACTATTTTATGTATTGGCATGGGTATCGAATTAAGAAAGTCAATTGGGAAAATCATAATTGTAGCCCTGTTCTTCATTTTTGGTTTAGCATTCTACCTTTAGACTTTAGAACAAGCTCCCCCAATTCTATCTAAAACATCTTTATTTATCTTAAAAAATGAGACCCACGCAGGAAATTGATCCACATAAAGATGAATTGGTTTTGAAATAAAACCTTTAAAATCCACTTTGGGACAAACTATATCCTCAGAGTGCGTCGTGCACATAGAAAAAGCATATATCCACAGACAGTGGATATATGCTTTTTTCATTGTTTATTAAAAGTGTAGATTTATTTTCTAACCTTCGTGTTTAAATTTGTTGGATTCTCTTCGACTAAACTGCTTCTATAGTTCAATAAGAAACCTTTTCTTTTAAGTAATTTGAGATGACTTGTGTTTATTGCAAAATAAAAGTACAGAGGTTTGCGAGGAATTTGTGCAGAATCTAACTGCATAAAAAATAGGCTTGCCAGCCCC
>NZ_BAUW01000069.1 GCF_000517385.1 Mesobacillus boroniphilus JCM 21738
ACGGACACAAATCGGGGAATAAGCAGGCAAACTGTCCGTCATCGGGGCCATGACGGACACAAATCGGGGAATAAGCAGGCAAACTGTCCGTCATCGGGGTCATGACGGACACAAATCCAGGAAAAGGCAGAAAAACTGTCCGTCACTCTATTTCTTTTAAGAAAAAACCTGCCCAACAATCAAAAAGGAAGCCACACTCATTTGCCTGTGCCGAATTTCCTGAATAAACTTTTCGGATATGTAATAATAACCATTTCATAGTCAGAAGTTGTGATTTTTTGTCGAAAAAAATATAATGAAGTATTGAACAGTTCTTCAAGTTAGGCTCGATTTTAATGCCTTATATAAAACTTCCTTAGCGCTCGTTCCAGTTGGAAATTGCCTTCATTTAAAAGGGGAATAAAAATGACTTCGAATCAAAAAACGAATTCCCGGCTCGACTACGGGCTGGTTATGATATTGATCCTATTATTTCTTGCTAGCTGCGTTGCCATTTACAGCGCGCAGACGACGGGGCAGTATGGCTCTGAAAACTTCTTGATCAAGCAAATTATCTGGTACGTCATCGGTGCCGGCATCATTGCCGCGGTCATCACCCTTGATTCCGACCAGCTGCAAAAACTCAGTTGGTATGCTTATGGTTTTGGTCTTGTCCTGCTGGCAGGGCTTATCGTGGCACCGTCTACCATTGCTCCTGTCATCAATGGGGCGAAAAGCTGGTACAGAGTGCCGGCAATGGGTACCCTGCAGCTTCCGAGTTAGTGAAGGTGTTCATCATCCTGGCGCTAGCGAGGGTGATTGTCGACCACCATCAGAAATATCGGCTTAAAAGTATGCAAACGGATTTCTGGCTTTTGATTAAAATCGGTATTGTTACGATGGTGCCGCTCCTGCTCGTCATGCAGCAGCCTGACCTTGGTACATCGCTTGTTTATATTGCGATCATGCTTGGAATGATCTTCATCTCGGGCATCACCTGGAAACTGCTTGTGCCAATTTTCGGGACAGGCCTTACACTGATTTCAATCATATTTTATTTTGTGATCTGGAAGCCTGAAATCCTTGAAAAATATCTTGGGGTGAAGGAGTATCAATTCGGAAGGATCTATTCCTGGCTTGACCCTTATAATTACCAGAGCACAACCGGCTTCCAGCTGACGAGGTCGCTGCTGGCGATCGGTTCCGGTGAAACAGTGGGGAAGGGCTATGGAACAAGGGAAGTGTACCTGCCCGAAAGCCATACTGACTTCATCTTCAGCATCATCGGAGAAGAATTCGGCTTCGTCGGTGCAAGTATCATCGTAAGTTTGTTTTTCCTGCTGATTTACCAAATTACCAAAATTGGCATGGAAACGAAGAACGATTTTTATACCTATATTTGTGTGGGGGTCATCAGTATGATCACCTTCCACGTGTTCCAGAATATCGGCATGACCATTGGCCTGCTGCCTATCACGGGTATTCCTCTGCCGTTCATCAGCTATGGCGGCAGCTCACTAATGGGAAATATGCTCGCGGTTAGCTTGATTTTCTCGATACGGTACCATTACAAAAAGTATATGTTCTCAACCACTGCTTAAAAACCGAAAGAGGGTGTCCCATTAGGACACCCTCTTTCGATCTACTCAACAATACCCACCTCAGTTATAATCACATCTGTTTTAACATTGACTGTTAAGTTCTTATATTCATCTTCCCATCTCTTAAAGTCGAATCCTCTTGTTTTTGTTTTGATAAATTGGCCAAAACCAACTGGATCGATGCCTTCTTCCTGGAAGTCCTGTATCATCTTGGTGGCTTCTTTGTTGATTTGATCCTCTAATTCCTTTGCAATCTTCTTTATAACTTCAGGTGTGACAATTTCCCCGGTATATTCGTGGATAAGCCCTTTAATCTTGATTTCCACGTCTACAATGTAAGGTTCCCGTTTCCCTACTTTGAACTTATTTCTTGAATGCAAATCTTTTATCGTCACATCCTCTCCATCCACTACCAGTTTAAAGGATCCTTCACTAAATTTATCTGTAAGAAGCTTAAAGAAGAACATTTTATCAGAAGGCAGTTCACTGACCATTTTTTCATTCTTGAATAAAGCAATTCCGGTGATATCGATAACTTCAGGTTCTGTTTTTTTCAGGATGGGGAGAAAGGGATCTTTCCCTTCCTGGTAAAGATCAAATAAATAGCTGTGCATGTTCGTAGTGGGCAGATTACGTGTCTCAGTATTGTGCTTGATTAATTGGGATAAATGGATGGCATTTCCTCTGGTCCCGTAGGTTCCGGATAAAATTTCTTTTGCTTTGTCATCTGCAACTGCGAAGTATACTCTGGCACCGATGCTTGGGTCACGTTCAAAAGCATCAATGAAATCCCCGATTCCTTTTTTTGCGATCTCTTTATTAAAGATTACAATTTCAAGTGAGCCTGCTACGACAGGCTGTGCTGACTTGCGCTGAATTTCCTCAACTAAATCCCTGTTACTTGTAGCGGATGCAGAAAAGGTGAAATTGCCGATTTTTTTATCAGGGTTAAAGATAGGGACCATGATGGTGCCTTCAATTTCACCATTTTCCTTCGTGTCATAGCCAACACCCATTTCGATGTTAACATCATCAATGATCTCCTTTTCGACACATCCTGTAAGCAGCAGCCCAGTAACTATAATTAACATGAATCTTCTATTTATCATTTTTTTTCACCTTCTTGGCGACCATCGTTGCGATAAATAAAAAAGGGATATAGACGAAGGTCACACTGAATCCAATTTTTGCAACCCAGTCATTTAATAGATTTATCTTAGCCCTTGTATCAAAAAATGGAATGGCAATCAAGCAAATGAGTGCGAGGATAATCACTCCTTTTTTTTGCCGCAGCTTAAAGGATCTTTTTAAAATCATGCTGGCGCCCCAAAGAGCGATGCAAATATTCGGGAGAATAATCAGATTCCAGTTTGCAATTCCGATATATTCAAATCGTTCAACAAAAGGTATACTTACAATTTTCCACATTTCAAGAGTTGCCCAGATTGATTTTGCAAGCTGTGCTTCTGAAAAATAAGTGAAAGTGGTAATCGCCAGTACCGTATAGATAATGGTGGTTAGAAAAACACTAGATGGGCCCACTTTTGTGATTTCGGTGCATCTTTTATAAATGGATAGAAAAATAGCGGGATTTCAAACCCTATATATGTCAGAGACATATTAAAAGCACTGGTAGCCATATCTTTTAAAGAATGGTCCAGGATTGGCAGCAGATTCCTGAAATCCCCATATCTTAGTGCAAAGCCGAATGTCAGGAGCAGGTAGCTCGGCAATACGATACCAAAGAACGCAATACCTGTCACGGTTCGAAAACCGCCGAAAATGATATAAACCGACAGAAGCAAAAAGACAAAACTATACCAGAAAGGACTTATTTCAGGGAACATCCATACCTGAACGACTTCGAGATAGGTCCTTAAAACAGCCAACGCAAAAATTAACAGGTAGACAATGAAACCAGTGCTTAAAACATTGCCGATTTTTTTGCCGAAAACAAAGGTATGGACAGCAACAACATCTCCTTCAGCCGTGCCGCATATTTTATAAATCATCCAAACGATGATATGGATACTTAAACCAGCAACAAAGACCGATATCCATGCATCATAGCCAGCCGCCTTTGCAATGATGCGCTGGTAGCCAAGGACTCCGATGCCAATCTGCATGGACATGATCAGGTACAGAACGAGAAAAGGTGATACTTGTAATCTTTCGGGTATTGGCTGCTGCATGTTTTCTCAAAACCTCCAATGATCACTCATCGATGTCCTTTTTTTCTTTTGCCTTTTTTTCGCTGAAACGAACTGGATTTTCTGTTCTCAAATATTGTGGACGGTTATACAGCATTGTAAAAGGCAACCGAATGATTGCATCTTTGGAATCCGTTATCCTTGGAGGATACAAAGGCTCCAGGAAAGGCCTGCCCAATGATGTTAGCTTTAGCAGATGGGTCAGAAGGAACGAAAAGGAGATGACGATTCCTAGCATTCCCCATAGCTCAGCGAAGAACAGGAATGGGAAGCGGAGCAGCCTGATTGTATTGCCCATCCGGTATACTGGCGTAGTGAAAGACGCGAGTGCTGCCAGAGCGACAATGATCAGCAGGACATTACTCGTCAGGCCAGCTTCAACGGAAGCGGTCCCGATTACGATTCCGCCCACGATACCGATGGTCTGGCCGACCTTGGTAGGCAGGCGTGCCCCGGCTTCACGCAAGAGTTCGATCGTCAGTTCAAGGAACACTGCTTCAAGAATAGGAGGGAGCGGAATCTCCCTCCTGGATGTAATCAGTGTGCTTAGCAGGTCCTTCGGAATTAATTCATAATGGTAGGACAAGGCTGCTACATATATAGGTGTTATCAGTAGCGAGAATGCAACGGCAAATAAACGGATCAGCCGGAAAAAGGAAGAAAATAAATAATTAAGAAAATAGTCTTCGAATGAACCGAAGAATTCCACTAAGGTCGTTGGCCCAATCAATGCGTGCGGCGAACCATCTACAAGGATGGCGACTTTACCTTCTGCAAGTATTGCTGCAATACGGTCTGGTCTTTCTGTATCGAGCAGCTGCGGAAAGGGAGAGTTTTGATTATCAGAAATTAACTGGACGATATAGGAGCTGTCTGTAATTTCATCAAACTCAATATCTTTGACCCGCTGTATAACAGTATTGACGTTTTCTTTATTTGCAATTCCATCCATATACAGGACAGCAACACCTGATTTGGAAATCGAACCTACTGTGTAATTTTCGATGACCAGCTCTTTCACAGGGACCCTTTTGCGAATCATGTTGAGATTATGGTCCATAGACTCTACAAATGATTCCTTTGGCCCGATAACACTGAACTCTACTTCAGGCTGCGCAACGTTTCGGACAACCTCTTTTTGGGCGGCAACAAAGGCAAAGTATTTCTCTTCATCCTCAAGCGTGAGGAGAACGTATCCATTAAAGAGTTTTGTTTCAATATCCGCATTTTGGTCTGAAACCTGGACATCAGCAATGGGAACCAGCTTTTTACATCTTCTATTTCCGTGAAATCGCCTTCCAGGAGATAGGGAAGGGCATTATTCTGAAGGATGCTCTCGTCTACAAGAGTAGTAATGAAAGAAAAGCAGAACTTTTTCCCTGATTTTTGGTTCACGTAAAAAGTCTTTTTAAAATCATGAGATTTTAACAGAGATTTTTCCCATTCGTGCTCATTGAGATATTGCCCTGGCCTTTGTCCTTCAGTATCTTGACGTGCAGCTTCCTTTTCAATTTCCTGCATCAGCTTTTTCTTGAATAACTGTCTCATATGCAATCTCCGCCAATCTGGATTTACGCTTATCATTTCCGAAAATGGCAGGATTATAAAATATTTTTTGTAAACTTTTATCATTTTTTCATCGTTACAGGCGGATCGCTTTCTGCGGAGAAAAAAGTTTAACTGCATTTTAAAAAATTCCCTATAAGTGCTGAAAAGGCAAAAAGAAAAACCCGCAAGTTTTTGCGGGTTTCTGCTCCTATAAAGTTTAATTTTTTCCACTTCGAGAATTGTCGAGCTCCAGCGCCTAGCCCCTCGAGTCGCTTGTCTAGTGTCGCCTCCTAGAAACGCAGAAACTTCAACTCCGCCGGCAGAAGCAAAAAGCGCTTCTTTTGTTTGCAAAGAAAATATGTCATTAAATGCTATTCTGTTATCAAAAGCTACAAAGTTTGAGAAAAGAGCCTATTTCAACAGATGTTTTTCAAGATCGTCCAGCATCAGATTAGCAGCCATTACGCCGCCAGCTGTATTCCAGATGGCATCATCCACTTTGTGGAATTCACCTTTTTTCGCTACCTCAAGGTTTTGGAATAGCGGGTCCTCGATCCATTCCTTTTCAACTTCAGTCGCTTTGCCGTCGCCTTCATCATATGTGAAGTAGAAGAGGATATCTCCGTCCATTGCCGGAATTCTTTCCTTAGTCACGCCTTTTTCGGCAAAGTCTTCTTTATCCTGCTTTCAGGACGAGCCATGCCGATTTGTTCCAGGATGACACCTGAGAAGGAATCTTTGTGGTAAATACGTACGTCACCAGCCATGAAGCGGACCATGGAAACTTCCATATTTACTTTATCACCAAGTTTTTCTTTCATGTCCTCGATTCGCTGATCATAAGCAGCAAGTACTTCCTTACCCTTTTCTTCTTTGTTAACAGCGTTTGCGTAAAGTTCAAAGTTGTTCTTCCAGTTACCGCGAAGATCCTCGGCGAAAACTGTAGGAGCGATTGCCTTAAGCTGTTCATAAATATCTTCCTGACGCATTTTGTTGCCAATGATCAAATCTGGCTTTAACGCAGCAATTGCTTCTACGTTAACCTGGCTCTCGACGCCAACTACCTGGACATCCTTCATTTCATCGGCGATATGGTCATACCATGGATCGCCAGTCCACGATTGGACAGCTCCAACCGGAGTAACGCCTAGCGCTAGCAATGCTTCTGTTCCTTCATTCGTCAGGATGACGACCTTTTCCGGGGTCTTTTCCAGAGTAGTGGTTTCCATCGCATGTTCAACTTTATAGCTTTCTTCCTTTTGCTTTGGTTCTTCAGCTGTATTCTTGGCTTCATCTTCGCCAGTACCGCATGCTGCCAATAACAGGATGGTGAAGATGCTGATGAGAGCCAGCAAGTGTTTTGAAACTTTCATATGTAGTTCCTCCTAAATGTTATTGATAATCATTTTCAATTACTGCATCCTTATGATAAAATGCAAGGGGAGACCTTGTCAATAACTAATTGATAATGATTTTCATATTCATTTATGTCTTTGTGAACTTTCCAATGAACTAATGGAAATGAATCTAATATCACTTAAAGTTAAATAACAATATAAACAACTTCCTTCAAAAAGAAAGGTAAATTGAAATGCTGCTAAAAAACAGTGGACAAAGATTGGGCGGATTATTGATTGCCACCCTATTAATTTTATTCTTAATATGTGCAAGTATCGTATACGGATATACGGACACATCGTGGGTAACTGCTTTCAATGCTTTCACGAATTATAATGGGTCAAATGAACATATTATTATCCAATCAGTACGTCTTCCACGGGCGCTGATAGCAGCTGCAGTCGGTGCCAGCCTGGCGATTGCAGGTGTCCTGATGCAGACTTTGACGAAAAATCCACTCGCATCACCAGGTATTTTTGGCGTGAATGCGGGGGCTGGTTTCGCTGTAGTAGTAGCAGTGACGCTTTTTTCAGTTGGCAGCCTCCAGGCGTTCGCATGGATTTCCTTTTTGGGTGCGGCTCTGGCAGCAGTCAGTGTCTATGTGATTGGATCGGCAGGCCGTGAAGGATTGACGCCGATGAAATTGACGCTTGCAGGCGCGGCGATGACTGCGATGTTTTCTTCGTTTACCCAGGGTTTGCTCGTACTGGATGAGGCTGCTTTAGAGCAGGTTTTATACTGGCTCGCAGGCTCTGTTCAGGGGCGCAAGCTGGAGACGTTAATTGGTGTCCTTCCTTATTTAGCGATTGGCTGGATTGCAGCTCTCTTGATTGCTTCTAAAATGAACATCCTGTCAATGGGCGAGGATGTAGCCAAGGGCCTGGGCTTGAATACAGGTTTTGTCAAGCTAGGCACTGGTTTCATAATCATTCTTTTAGCGGGTGGGGCGGTCGCTGTTGCTGGTCCAATTGGCTTTATCGGGATTGTGATCCCGCATTTGACGAGGGCAGTGGTTGGCATTGACCACCGCTGGGTCATTCCGTTCTCTGCGATTTTTGGAGGGATGCTGTTATTGGCGGCGGATATTGCTGCCCGATATGTGCTGATGCCGCAGGAAATCCCTGTAGGTGTCATGACGGCGATGATCGGAACTCCATTTTTCATCTATATTGCGAGAAAGGGGTTCAACGGAAAATGAGCCAGTACAAAAGCTTAAGACTTTTTAAGGATAGAATCTCTTTTTTGATAGATAAAAAAGCAGCGGCAATTTTTCTGGCCCTGCTGGTTACGGCATTTGCCGTATTTGTCATCAGTACCGGCCTGGGCGATATGGATATAAGCCCAATAGGCGTCCTTGCTGTGTTTTTTGGCGGGGGAAGCGATATGGAGAGATTGGTCGTGCAATCGTTCCGTCTTCCCAGGATTATCGTTGCTCTGATGGTTGGGATAAGTTTGGCTGCCGCCGGCGGACTCCTGCAGGGAATGATCCGGAATCCCCTTGCTTCACCTGATATTTTGGGAATCACCGGTGGTGCATCGGTAGCGGTGGTAGGATTTTTGGCTATTTTCAGTGATGATAATAATGCTTTGACAGTAAGTATAGAATGGATGCCTGTTGCCGCATTCGCTGGTGCGTCGGTAGTTGCATTCCTGGTTTATTTTCTTTCCTGGAAAAATGGAGTTTCACCTGTGCGCCTCGTATTGATTGGCATCGGGATTTCGGCAATGATGCAGGCTTTGACGACATTGATGATGATCATGGGGCCGATATACCGGGCAAGTCAGGCGAATATCTGGATCACGGGTACGGTTTATGGCTCGACATGGGGAAATGTAGCAGTGCTTGTTCCCTGGACAGTTGTAATGCTATTGGTTGCTTTTATCCTTTCAAGGAATGTAAATGTACAGGAGCTGGGGGAAGATATTGCAACAGGTGTTGGAGGGCATGTCCAGCGGCAGCGGTTTGCGCTTTTGCTGGTCAGCACCGCACTTATAGCCAGTTCGGTTGCTTTTGCCGGTGGCATTGGTTTTGTAGGGTTGATGGCCCCGCATATGGCCAGGAGGCTGGTTGGGTCGGCATTTGGTGCGCTTTTGCCAGTATCAGCTTTGATTGGCGGCATCCTTGTCATGCTTGCTGATTTGATTGGGCGGACAATGTTTTCACCATTGGAAGTTCCGGCAGGTGTTTTCACCGCAGGTATTGGGGCACCGTATTTTGTCTACCTGCTATTCAAGACACGCAATACTTATAGTTGAAGAGAAAGGGGAATGGACATGACTCAAGCAATCGAAACGGAAAAACTGACGCTCTCCTATGGAGATTCGATTATCATAAAAGAATTAGATATCCAGATTCCTAAAGGTGAGATTACCGTCTTTATCGGAGGGAATGGCTGTGGAAAATCGACCTTGCTACGTTCAATTGCAAGGCTCCTTAAGCCGCAGTCAGGATCAATCCTTCTTGAAGGTGAGGCAATCTCGAAGCTGTCGACTAAGGAAGTTGCCCGCAGGATGGCTATCCTTCCCCAATCGCCTTCAGCACCGGAAGGCTTGACGGTTCTGCAGCTTGTAAAACAAGGTAGATATCCTTACCAGACCTGGCTGAAGCAATGGTCGGAAGATGATGAAAGAAAGGTTGCGAATGCGTTAAAGGCTACGGGAATTAATCACCTCCAGGACCGTACAGTTGACTCATTGTCTGGCGGACAGCGGCAGCGGGCCTGGATTGCGATGACCCTTGCCCAGGATACAGACATCATTCTCCTGGATGAACCGACAACCTATCTGGATATGACGCACCAGATTGAGATTCTGGATTTACTTTATGAATTGAATGAAACTGAAGAAAGAACCATCGTGATGGTGTTGCATGACTTGAACCTTGCCTGCAGATATGCCCATAATATTGTTGCGATAAAAGATCAGAAGATTTTTGACCAGGGAAAGCCGGAAGTGGTGATTAACTGCGGGCTTGTCAAACATGTTTTCGGGATGGTATGTGAAGTGACAATCGATCCGCTTTTCGGTACACCACTATGCATACCTTATGGAAAAGGACGCTGCATCCTTAAGGACAAAGTTGGGATATGACCATGAAAGCCGACCTGTCCCCCAATGAAATAGCGATTCTTGCTAACTATCGTTTCGTAGTTTCTGAACCAGAGAAAGATGTCCAAATCAATTTCAGCCCTTTTTTTAATGAGTCTACGATGAGCAGCTGCTTGAAAAGGTTCAAAGACGAGCTTGGGGCTCCGGACCTGAAAACTGCAGCTTCTTTATTCATGAAGAGACATGCTTTTCTTGCAGCCCTATATTTATATTCAATGAGCGCTTTTAACAAGAAGCTGGATGTATCACCTGAGAATATTATTTTGGAGGATGCCATTCACGATGGTCTTTGGCTGCCTGGGTTTTATCTGAAAAATAAAACCACTGACGTGTGTCCGACCCGGGACCGTGCAGAGTGGAGGGCGGAAGCAGTAAGGCATTTGTTTGTGGATAATCTATTCCCTGTTATGGATGCCATCTCGAAATCTGCCAATATCTCAAAGCTGATTCTGTGGGAAAATGTTGCCGTCTATATTTTCTGGCTGTATGAAAAAATTTTGAGTGAAGTCGCCGATCCTGAAGTTAAGTTGAGGGCAGCAGAAGACCTTTCATTTCTGGTCGAGCATGCTCCTGGAAAGCTGTTTGGGCGCTATAGTAAAAATCCAATTACGAGATTTTACAGTGAAACTGTCTATCAGGAAGGAACAGATTCTTATATCAGGATACGGAAAACCTGCTGTTACAGTTATATGCTCAAGGAGAAAGGCAGTTACTGCAAAACCTGTCCGCATACTTGCGGAATGAAAATAGGGAGTGTGAAAATGGATAAAAATTTTACAGAACAAATAAATGGATTACTGGAAAAATACACTGAGCTGTTAGTTGGCGAAGGCTCAGCTGAAAATGTCGAAAAGGTAAAAACATGGATTTTGTACAGCCATATTGCCAAGTCGATGCCACCTTTGGCGAAACACTGGAATGCAGAATATCCTGATGCCAAGGACCAAATCAAGAACGTAATCGCGGAAGTCAAAGAAATGAATGAAAAGAACCGTCAGAAATAAGGAAGAACCATCTCGGGATGAGGTGGTTTTTTGTTTTGTAAGGACCCTCTTGTGAGTAAAGTGAGGCGCTACAGTAAAAAGGGAAAGATAGGATAGCAAAGCAAAAAGAACCGAGCGTGTTTGCCCGGTTCAAAGATGATATAAAGTCATTATTGAAGCTGCTGGCCGCCATAAGGGAATTGGTTTGAGTATCCCTGGAATTGCTGGTGTGACTGCTGCAGTTTTTGTGCATCTGCCGCTTCCACTCCATACCAGCCTTTTTTGAACATGAGATTATAAAGGCTGCGCTGTGCATTCGCTGTTTCTGTGTAAATTGTCTGTACATCCTGGTATAGCTGGTCATGGCTCAATTCATTTAGCGCAGTATCATAACCATGTGTCATATATTTTTCAGTCGTTAAAATATCATTGATGAAATCACGGTCATTCATTTGCGGTGTTTTTTGGACCTGTGTTTCTGGGTTCTGGATTTTTTGTTGATTCTGGTTCTGATTCATCCGCTTTTCCTCCTGTAATTCAAATATTTTGCAGCTTTGTTTATTGCATACCTGGAGTTCCTGAATAGTTCTGGTTCTGCGGGCTATTAAGGTGGGTTAGGATTTTTTGGTAATGGTTCTGGTGCATTTGGCCGCACTTTTCGATTTCCATCTTCAACTCCTGGTCCTGGCACTGCTCTGCAAAGAAATGTGCTTTTTTCATGGCAAGTAAATTCCATGAAAGCATATCAGTTAAATATAAAGAATCTTTAGTTGAAACTACTGAAGGCGGCGTCTGCATGATCCCTTGCTGCTGGTCCTGAAAATTCATGTTTTGCTGCTGCATAATTGAACCTCCTGATTTTTGATAATTCCATCGGATATTATCGTTCCCGAGGCAAAATAAAGTATGCAAGACAAGATTCGTCAAAAAAGAACATTTTCCTACGAAAGTAATATTCAAACCTCTGAAAAAATGATAAAATGATTCTGCAAAATAGATATAGATGAAGTAATTTTTTTTTAAGGGCAATGTAATCGTTTTCATTAAGGGGAGGAAAAGCTATGGAACAATTAATGAGGAACTTTTTTCTTTTTTTATCGAAAAATAAATTTTTCACGAAAATGGCCAAGAAATATGGTCTTCGTTTAGGGGCAAAACGCTTTGTTTCCGGCGAAACGGTCGAGCAGTCAGTGGAAGTCATCAAAGAGCTGAACAGTAAAAACCTTGCGGCAACCGTCGATTTCCTTGGCGAATTCGTAGACAATGAAAAAGAAGCCAATGAGAGAGCCGAAAGTTCAATTGCCATGATAAAAGCGATTGGCCGCGAAAAATTGAATGCACAGTTGAGCGTCAAGATGACTTCGCTCGGCTTTGATATTTCTGAAAAAGTAGTTATGAACAATATGCGCAGGATCATGGACACAGCCAAAGAAAACAATGTTTTTGTGACCATCGATATGGAGGATTATGAACGCTGCCAGAAAACGCTCGATATCTTCAAGCAGCTGAAGTCCGAGTACGATAACATTGGTACGGTCATCCAGGCTTATTTATACAGGACTGAAAAGGATATCGAGGACTTGAATCAATATTCTCCTAACCTTCGTCTTGTAAAAGGAGCATACAAAGAGTCACCAGAAGTGGCTTTCCCAGAGAAGAAGGATGTTGATGAGAACTTCAAGAAAATCATCAAAATGCACTTGTTGAACGGCAACTACACTGCAGTTGCTTCACATGATGACAACATCATCAATTTCACAAAAGAGTTCGCCAAGGAAAACAAAATCCCGAAGAGCCAGTTTGAATTCCAAATGCTATTTGGAATCATGCCGGAAAGGCAGCTGCAGCTTGCTGAAGAAGGATACACGATGCGCGTTTACGTTCCATTCGGAACTGACTGGTACGGCTACTTCATGCGCCGCCTTGCAGAACGTCCGGCAAACGTTGCATTTGTGTTAAAAGGAATGCTGAAGAAATAATGATTAACAGGCTGACAGATGTCAGCCTGTTTTTATTAGGCTCTTACTTAAGCTGTTTTGATTATTTTTTGTACTGGCTATTCTGGCTGTTCTGCTTTCTTTCGCCGCCCTGTCCCATTGAGGGGCCCGCATTTCCTTTCACACTGGCAGCACTGACACCAGCCTTGGATGGATCCTTCTTCATTCTAGCCATGATATTACCTCCGTGGTTTTAAGGATAAAAAGTACCGCCTCTTTAGATTGCCCAAGTCCTGAGAAATAAGCATAAGGATTAAGTATTCAAAAAATTTTCTTTTTTCCGCACCTTATTATTGCGGAAATTTATAAATATTTTATAGTAGTAAGTAGCAGAACTCATTTATATGCATATTTTTTTAGTGCAAAAATGAATGAGTATTCATTCAAAAGATTCAAAGGGGGAGACAAATTTGATGCGACAAATTCAAAAGGCAGCGGTGCTTGGTTCAGGTGTCATGGGATCAGGGATTGCTGCACATCTGGCAAACATCGGGATTCCGACATTGCTGCTTGATATTGTACCTCGGGAATTAACGGAACAGGAAAAAATGAAAGGCCTGACACTTGAAGATAAGCAGGTGCGCAACCGGATCAGTGTCGGAGCACTGCAAAAGTTATTGAAACAAAAGCCGGCACCTTTGACCTCCAAACAGAATCTTGCCTTGATCGAAGCAGGCAACTTCGAAGATGATATGGAAAAACTCAAAGATGTAGACTGGGTAATTGAAGTAGTTATTGAAAACCTTGAGATTAAAAGGAAAGTTTTTACAGATGTAGATAAATACCGCAAGCAGGGAAGCATCGTCAGTTCTAACACGTCTGGCATCTCCGTAGAGGCAATAGCTGAAGGGCGTTCAGAAGATTTCAGGAAGCATTTCCTGGGTACGCATTTCTTCAACCCGCCGCGCTATCTGAAGCTGCTTGAGGTGATCCCTACTAAAGATACGGACCCTGAAGTCCTTTCATTTGTGAAGACTTTCGGTGAAGACAAATTAGGCAAGGGAGTCGTTGAAGCGAAAGATACTCCTAACTTCATCGCCAACCGAATCGGTACTTACGGATTGCTGGTAACAGTAAGAGAAATGCTGAAAGGCGGCTACAGTGTTGGTGAAGTTGACTCGGTAACTGGCCCAATGATCGGCCGTCCTAAGAGTGCAACATTCCGCACGCTCGATGTAGTTGGTCTCGATACGTTCGCTCATGTTGCAAAGAACGTGTATGACCAGGTTGAAGGGGAAGAAAAGGAAGTCTTTGAAGTACCTGAATTCATGAAGAAGATGCTTGAGAACGGCTGGCTTGGCAGCAAGTCAGGACAGGGATTCTTCCTGAAGCAGGGAAAAGAAATCCTTGAACTTGATCCACAGACTTTGGAATACGGTCCACGAAAAAAATTAAAGACAGCGTCTACTGAAATGGCCAATCAGGAAAAAGGCCTTGCCAATAAAATGAAAGCGCTTGTTTATGGCAAGGACCGATCCGGTGAGCTTTTATGGAATATTTTCAGCCTGTGTTGGTTTACTCCGCGGACCTTCTGGCACAATTGCCGATGATATTGTCGCGGTGGACCGTGCGATGAAGTGGGGATTCGGCTGGGAAATGGGACCTTTCGAAGCATGGGATGCACTGGGTGTAGAAAAAGCAATCAGCAAAATGGAGTCTGAAGGCAAGACTGTTCCTGCGTGGGTAAAAGAAATGGTCGAAAAAGGCTTCACTTCATTCTACAAAGAAGAAGATGGCAGACTGAGCTATTATCACAACGGTGAATACGTGGCTGCAGAAGAAAATCCAAAGGCAATCAACCTGAAGCATTTGAAAAAGCAAAAGGGCGTCATTAAAAAGAATGGCGGCGCAAGCCTGATTGACCTTGGAGATGGCATTGCATTGCTGGAATTCCACTCGCACAGCAACTCAATCGGGCCAGATATCCTCCAGATGATCAACTTCGCGATTGATGAAGTTGAAAAGAACTATAAGGGTCTGGTAATCGGCAACCAGGGCAAAAACTTCTCAGTTGGTGCGAACCTGGCAATGATCCTGATGGAAGCGCAAGATGATAACATTTGGATCTTGATATGGTCGTTCGCCAATTTCAGCAGACGACTATGAAAATCAAGTATAGCTCCAAGCCGATTGTAGTTGCTCCATTTGGAATGACGCTGGGTGGAGGCGCCGAAATGTGCTTGCCGGCAGCCCATATCCAGGCTTCGATGGAAACATATATGGGACTTGTTGAAGCTGGTGTAGGCTTGATTCCTGGCGGCGGCGGAAACAAGGAGCTTTACATCAAGCATCTTGAAGGACTGCCAAAAGGCGTTGATTTTGATCTTCAAAAGGTTGCGAATAAAGTATTCGAAACCATCGCAATGGCTAAAGTCTCCACTTCTGGGGAAGAAGCTCGTGAAAATAATTTCTTAAATGAAGCAGATGCCATCAGTGTGAACAGCGATCACTTGTTATATGATGCGAAACAGGCTGCGTTGAATTTATATGAAAGCGGTTATAAGGCGCCAGTGAGAAAGAAAATTCCTGTAACAGGCGAACCGGGATATGCAACCCTGCTGCTGGGTGCTCAAACAATGCATCTATCAGGTTACATTTCTGAGCATGACTTGAAAATAGCGAAGAAACTTGCGTATGTCATCGCCGGCGGAAAAGTGCCATACGGAACCGAAGTAGATGAGCAATACTTGCTCGACCTTGAAAGAGAAGCGTTCCTAAGCCTTGTGGCAGAACCGAAATCACAGCAGCGTATGCAGCATATGCTCGTAAAAGGCAAGCCGTTGCGCAACTAATAGATTGATAGCTTTATAGTGAAATATACAATTTAACATCCGAGGAAAGAGAGGGAATGAGATGAGAGAAGCGGTAATCGTAGCCGGAGCCAGGACACCGGTCGGAAAAGCAAAAAAAGGAACTCTTGCTAATGTCCGCCCTGATGATCTTGGAGCTCTTGTAGTAAGAGAAACTCTAAAGCGAGCAGGCAATTATGAAGGGAATATTGATGATTTAATCATCGGCTGTGCAATGCCAGAAGCAGAGCAGGGCTTGAACATGGCGCGTAATATTGGTGCACTAGCCGGTCTGTCACATGAAGTGCCGGCGATCACAATCAACCGTTATTGTTCTTCAGGACTGCAGGCGATTGCGAATGCATCGGAAAGAATCATGCTTGGCCATGCAGACACCATCATCGCCGGGGGTGCGGAATCAATGAGCCTGGTGCCAATGATGGGCCATGTCGTCCGCCCGAATTCGAAATTGGCTGAAAGCGCTCCGCAATATTACATGGGGATGGGCCATACAGCTGAGGAAGTAGCCAAGAAATACGGCATTTCACGTGAAGACCAGGATGCCTTTGCAGTAAGAAGCCATCAGCGTGCGGCAAAAGCAATCCAGGAAGGTAAATTCGAGGAAGAAATCGTTCCTGTCGATGTTACCCTCCGCACAGTAGGAAAAGACAATAAGCTTGTTGAAAAGACAATTCAATTCCAACAGGATGAGGGTGTACGTCCTGACACGAACATGGAAACACTTGCGAAACTTAGACCAGCCTTCAATATTAGGGGGACAGTAACTGCAGGGAACTCATCACAGACTAGTGACGGAGCAGCGGCTGTCATGGTCATGGACCGCGAAAAGGCTGAATCTCTTGGATTGAAGCCACTTGCTAAGTTCAGGTCATTCGCACTTGGCGGAGTACCGCCTGAAATCATGGGAATCGGTCCCGTGGTAGCGATTCCTAAAGCATTGAAGCTTGCTGGACTGCAAGTCTCGGATATCGGTGTATTCGAACTGAACGAAGCATTCGCTTCGCAATCAATCCAGGTAATCCGTGAGCTGGGCCTTGATGAAGATAAGGTTAACGTTAACGGCGGAGCGATTGCATTGGGCCACCCACTGGGAACAACTGGCGCAAAGCTGACTTTGACAGTGATCCATGAAATGAAACGCAGAAATGAGCAGTTCGGTGTCGTTACAATGTGTATCGGCGGCGGAATGGGTGCAGCTGGAGTATTTGAACTTTTATAAAACAATACATGGAGGGGCCTTAGCCTCTCCCCAAAATGGATAGGAGGAACAAGAAATGGGTAACCAGACAGAAAAGCTTGTAAAAGGCGGAAGCTTTTTAATCGAGGATGTAACTTATGACCATGTCTTCACACCAGAGGATTACACAGATGAACATAAAATGATCGCAAAGACGACTGAAGAATTCGTAACGAACGAAGTATTGCCGCAAGTTGAATATATTGAAAAGCACGAGTTTGACCGCACTGTAAAACTTTTGAAGGAAGCTGGTGAACTTGGCCTTCTTGGAGCAGACGTTCCTGAAGAGTACGGCGGTTTAAGCCTGGATAAAATCAGTTCAGCTCTGATCGCTGAGAAGATGGCTGTAGCGGGCGGATTCTCCATTTCCCACGGTGCTCACGTAGGAATCGGTTCTTTGCCTATCGTTCTTTTCGGTAATGAAGAACAAAAGCAAAAATACCTTCCTGCACTGGCTACTGGAGAAAAGCTTGCAGCTTACGCGCTTACTGAGCCAGGTTCAGGTTCAGACGCACTTGGTGCAAAGACAACAGCTAAGCTGAACGCTGAAGGCACTCACTACGTGCTTAACGGCGAAAAACAATGGATTACAAATGCTGGCTTTGCTGATGTATTTGTAGTATATGCTAAAATCGATGGCGAACAATTCACAGCCTTCATCGTTGAAAGAGAATACCCAGGAGTATCAGTAGGCGCGGAAGAAAAGAAAATGGGAATCAAGAGTTCTTCTACACGTACATTGATTCTTGAAGATGCTCAGGTTCCAGTGGAAAACCTTCTTGGTGAAGCAGGAAAAGGTCACCTAATCGCATTCAATATCTTGAACATTGGACGCTACAAGTTAGGTGTAGGTGCAACCGGCGGAGCCAAGCAGGCATTCGGTCTGACTGTAAAGTATGCTAATCAGCGCCAGCAGTTCAAGACACCTATTTCACAATTCAACCTGACTAAAGAGAAGCTTGCGACAATGGCTTCGAAAATCTATGCAACTGAGAGCTCTGTATACCGTACAGTAGGCTTGTTTGAAGAAAGAATGAACCAGTTGTCTGAAGAAGAAGTCAACAACGGCAAAGCAGTTGCTGACTCAATCGCCGAGTACGCAATCGAGTGCTCAATGAACAAAGTATTCGCAACAGAAACGCTTGACTATGTTGTTGATGAGGGTGTCCAGATTCATGGTGGATACGGCTTCATGCAGGAGTATGAAATCGAAAGAGCTTACCGCGACTCAAGGATCAACCGTATTTTCGAAGGAACGAACGAAATCAATCGCCTGTTGGTACCGGGAACATTCCTGCGCAAGGCAATGAAGGGCGAGCTTCCATTATTGCAAAAAGCACAGCAGCTTCAGGAAGAGCTAATGATGCTTATGCCTGAAGAGCCAGGCGATGAGCCGCTTGCACAGGAAAAATACCTTGTGAAAAATGCGAAGAAAATCGGCTTGCTTGCAGCTGGCTTGGCTGCTCAGAAGTTCGGCAAAGCATTGGAAAAAGAGCAGGAAATCCTCGTTAATATCGCGGATATCATCTCAAATGCTTATTCAATGGAATCTGCTGTTCTTCGTACCGAAAAAGCAATCGCGAAAGACGGAGTGGAAAAGAGCAAGCAAAAGCTTCTTTACACGCAAATCTTCTGCCAGGAAGCATTCAATGAAATTGAGCGTGACGCAAAAGAAACTCTTGTCGCTACAGAAGAAGGAGACGCACTTCGCATGCTGACTTCAGCATTGCGCAAGTTCACAAGACATACTCCAATCAACGTGATCGCGAAGAAACGTGAAGCAGCTGAAAAGCTGATCGAAGCAGAGCGTTTCATCGTTTAATTTTGAAAATTTTTAAACACTTCTCCTGTTTGCCGGGAGAAGTGTTTTTGACTTTTCATCAACTACCTTTATAAGTCATGCAGGAATTTTGCGAATTATGTTGAATAAAGTAATGGATGCCGAAAATATCGGGGAAATTAAACACGGAATGTTAGTATTTTTCAGCCCTATTATGTTACTATCCGATTAGAGGGTTTCATTAATGGGATACTAGCAAGGGGTGGTGAAAAATATGGCAAAGACGTTTTATTGGTACCCTAAATGCGGTACATGCAGGAACGCCAAGAAATGGTTGGACCAGCATGAAGTGGACTATAATGAAGTACATATTGTCGAAAATCCGCCTTCCCAATCCCGCCTTCAAGAAATGATGGAGAAAAGTGGCCTCGATATTAAGAAATTTTTCAATACAAGCGGCCAGAAGTACCGGGAACTGGGGATGAAAGACAAAATCAAGACAGCATCCAAAAGTGAGCTGCTGGAACTGCTTGCATCTGACGGCATGCTCATCAAACGCCCGCTGATGACAGACGGGGAAAAAGTAACTGTAGGCTTCAAAGAGGAAGATTTCGAAAAAGCCTGGCTGTAATTTTGGTCCCATCGATATTAATCGATAGAGATATACAATTGGAGGGATAGTCAATGAATGCACCGAAAGAATTGCGTTATTCTGAAGAACACGAATGGGTAAAAGTTGAAGAAGAAAAGGTTCGCATCGGAATCACGGATTTCGCTCAATCTGAACTTGGCGACATCGTGTTCGTCGAACTGCCAGAAGTAGGCGACGAAATCACTGTTAACCAGCCATTCGGAAGTGTAGAATCCGTAAAAACGGTATCAGAGCTTTATGCACCAGTAAGCGGCAAGGTAGTGGAAATCAACGAAGAGTTGAATGACAGCCCTGAATTTGTTAACGAATCTCCATACGAAAAAGCATGGATGATTACTGTCGAGCTAACTGACAACAGCGAAGTAGAAAAGCTTATGACAGCTGAACAATACGAAGACATGATCAAAGAATAAATTTTACTGACGCCTTGATGCTTTCAAGGCGTTTTCTTATTTAATAGGAAATTAAGGAAATTATAAAATATTTTCAATGTGGATAACTAACCAGGTTTTCTTAATCCAGCTCCAGCGCCTAGCCCCTCGAGTCGCTTCGGTCCGCCCAATGAAGTCAAAGAACGACTTCACTGGTCGGCCCTCCAACGCTTGTCGGGGCTGAACGAGGCGCTTGCGCTTTTTGTTCTTCCCCAATATAACCTCCTTCATTTTACCATCAATTCATTTCCTGAATTCGGACAAGCTAAAAGTAATCAAATATCGAAGAAGGGTGAAAATCATGACACTGAATAAACAAAAACTTGATATAACGGACAGAGTGACAGGAAAAATTGAAAACGGCCAGGTACAGCTTTACCTGGAAAACGAACACATTGGATCCATAGAGCTACCAGAAGGAATTCAAATGAAAATGGAGCATCACTTTGAAGCAGAACAGAATAAGATTTACCAGCATGTATCAGTGCCGGATCAATCAGAACCTCGGTATACTGATTGCGATGAAGGCGGCTGGTGTTAAGCAAATCCAAACAGCGGCCAGCCATGCCGCTGTTTTTTTATAAAGGAGACTTCCCAATCTGCACGAAATGGGGGAATGGAGTCAAAAAGGTCCTATAGAAAAAGTCTATAAGCGAATGGAGGAAAGACAAAGGTAAAGGCCTTATAGAAAGATTCCATAAGACCAAACTGAGGCAAAACAAAGAAAAAAGGTCTTATAGAAAGATTCTATGAGACCATAAGGGAGTTCATCGCCCCATAAAGGCACATAGGAAAAATTATTGCATAAATATAGCTAAACATCGTACCTAAGGCTGGTCTTAATTTTTGCAATATCCATCGAAAACAGTAACAATATAATTAAGAAAGTTAACAGCACAAATGAATTAATAATGTTTATAATGTTGTAAAGTAATTATTTTCTGGTGCATAGGTGGTTATGACGATGGACGAAAATCACAAGGTGATCATAGTAGAGGGTTCGTCAGACAAAAAGAAAGTGCAAGCCGTGCTAAATGAACCGGTCGAAATTATTTGTACGAATGGGACTATTGGTGTTTCAAAGCTTGATGAACTGATTGATTCCCTTTTTGATAAGGATGTATATATCCTCGTTGATGCGGATGTGTCAGGGGAAAAGCTGAGAAAGCAATTTAAGAGGGAATTTCCTGAGGCGAACCACTTGTACATTGACAGGATGTACAGGGAAGTGGCGACGGCACCGGAAAACCACCTTGCTACAGTTTTAATCGGAGCAAATATCGACGTTCATGCAGAGTACTTAGAAAAAGGATGACAGTAGATGGAAGAATGGACTAAGGGAGAGATCGAGACCTTTCTGGAGGAAAAACGAACAGGTTACCTATACTTTTATACGCCAATGTGCGGAACATGCCAGGTGGCAAGTAAAATGCTGACGGTTATAGATCAGCTGTTACCTGATATGTCCTCAGGGAAAGCCGACTTAAATTACCTGCCTGAAATTGCGGAGCGTTTTGAAATTGAAAGTGTTCCTTGTCTGATTTTATTAAAAAAAGGAGAGGAGCAGGAGAAAATCTATGCTTTTCAGTCCGTTCCTTACCTTATTGAAAAACTAAAAGACTTAAAAATATAAAACAACCGGCTAAGCCGTTTGTTTTTT
>NZ_BAUW01000068.1 GCF_000517385.1 Mesobacillus boroniphilus JCM 21738
CAATAAACAAGGTTTAATAGACATTTCGGAAAGAGTGAGCCCACGAAATGTCCAATAAACGAGTTTTAATAGACATTTTAAAAAGAGTGAGCCTCCGAAATGTCCAATAACTAAGGTTTAATAGACATTTTGGCAAGAGGAAGCCCACGAAATGTCCAATAAACGAGTTTTAATAGACATTTTAAAAAGAGTGAGCCCTCAAAATGTCTATAATACGTGCTTGTTCATTAAAAATTCTAAAGGTGACCTTTTTGAATCCGATATAATATTTAGAATAACCTGCATATCCATTACATCATTCATCAGTGAACCATTTAATCTACATACATAGAGTGATAGACTGAAATTTATAAAGGATGTGGACTCACATGGCTGAGAGCAATAAGACGGTAGTTTTTCAAGCGGGGAATGAAGAATATGCATTTCCGATTCTGTATGTCGTTTCGATTGAAAAAATGGAAGGGATGACAGCGATCCCACATATGCCTGATTATGTAACAGGCATCACGAAAGTAAGGGGAGAGTTGATTCCGGTCATTGATCTGGAAAAGGTGCTGTACAACCGGGATATTCAAGTTGAAGACAAAACCAGGCTGATTGTGATTGAGACAGCGGAAATTTCAATCGGAGCCCTTGTGAGAGATGCGAAGGAAATTCTTGAGGTGCCTGCGGAAAACCTCAAGCAGCCGGGCCTTATCGCTTACCAAAAGACAAGCTTCATTACGGGTGTAGCTAATTTTGATAAACGGATGATCATGTTGATCGACCCTGAAACTTTGATTCAATCGCTTGAAGGCATAAAAGAAATAAAGGAATATATGCAAAATCAAAAGCAAGAGTTACATAACTAGAGCCGTTCTTCTGGAAGAATGAACAAAAAAGCTGACCCCATTAGGTCAGCTTTTTTTTGCTATAACTTAAAACTGGAGAATGACTTTCTCAGGTCTTCGGCCATGCTTGATAGTTTGCTGGATGATTCCAATAGTTCCTGCATCGTTGCATTCTGTTCTTCTGTTGTTGCTGCTACCTGTTCAAGGAATTGCGCGGATCTTGAGGATGCGGTAATCACTTCATTAGCAGACTGTGCCATGGATTCCATCTTTTCATTGGCATTGATGACTGCGTCGCTAACCGTGTTTCCCTTTGAGCTTACTTCCTCAATCGATTCGGCAATCTCAGCGAAAATTGTGGCTACTTTCTCCACAAGCTCATTGCCTTTTAGTACGGTTGCCTGGCTTTCATCCATGACGCTTACAGCCTGGTTTGTTTCTTTTCCAGTCTGCTCGAGGATGGTGCGGATACTGTCTGCTGCACCAGCTGACTGTTCAGCGAGTTTGCGAACCTCCTGGGCGACGACACCAAAGCCTTTTCCGTGCTCACCAGCCCTGGCTGCTTCAATTGCTGCATTCAAAGCGAGTAAGTTGGTTTGATTCGAAATATCAGTGATGATTTCAATGATTCTATGAATTTCCTGAGAATTGTTTTTCAGAGAATGAATCACATTCGCTAGCTCGGATACTTTACCATTGATTTGATCCATTTGTTCAGTGACGTTAACCGCATACTGTTTGCCTTCCTCGATTTTATTCTTTGTACTAGAGGTTGTATACAGCGTCTCTTTTAATGAACCGGTTACTTCAATTAATTGGGAAGAGACATTTTCAACCGCTGCATTTGTTCTTTCAGAAATTTTCACTTGTTCGTCAGATGAAGATGCCACCTGCATGATGGATGTTGTTATTTCATTGTTGGCTTCAGTCGTAGCTTCAGCATTGAGTTTTAAATTTCTCGACATTTCATTTACCTGGTTAGAAGACGCAATAATACTAGAAATGGATGCCTTCAAGTTTCCTGATAATTGGTTCATTGCCAAAATGATTTGGCCGACTTCATCCTTGCTCTTCGCTTCCAATGCTTGCACATTTAATTCGCCAGCAGCGAGTTTTTTGCAGTATGCGACTACATTGTTAAGACTCTTGCTAATGTTGCGGGAAACAATGTACATGGATACAGATGAAATAGTGAATGCAAATATGATAAGGATAAAAGTGTTTCGGATCATCGAAGCTATTGATGTATGGGTTTCCTTCATGATTTTGGTTCTGTCATTAAGGATCGTTGTTCTGATGGCACTTAACTTTTCGATGTTCATATCACGAATTGTTTCGGCTTTGTTCGTCAAGCTGATCTGGGTATAAATATCAACCTGTTCAAAGTTCTGTTGGAATTCTGAGACAGTCATCAAGATATCTTCTTCCCACACTTTATCCATATGCTCATCTATTTTCACAATAGCAGTTAGTAAAGTTTTTGCTTCTTCCGACTTTACATATGTTTGCAGTTTTTTCGATGAAGCACTAAATTGCTCAGCCTCTTTTTCATAGGCCGCAAGTAGCTCCGGCTTTGGTTCTGTTATGTAGTCTGTAATAATAATATATTTCTGGCGGAAAGAAGATCCCATTTCACTAATCATTATGGCATAATCACTTTTTTCCTCGGCTAGGTTGATTGCATTTTGCAGGTTAGATAAAACAGTCGTCAAATAAATGAAGCTCCCTAGAAAAATAACCATTATGAACGCGAAAACGGTTGCATACTTTCTGCCAATGGACCAATGCTGCATAAAAATTCCCCCATCTTTTCTGTATCCTTATGATTATTTATCGGGTATTCAATCAAAATATTTAACGTTTTGCCGCTTTTCTTCACACAATGTTCAAAACTCGACTCTACCTAAAACAATCTCAATATAAGTAATGAGATTGTTTTTTGATAAACTAGAAGGGAACGTATATTTGGGAAGTGGGATCATGAAAGAAATGTATCCAAAGAAGGGCAGAGTCATTTTGCATGTTGATATGAACAGTTTCTATGCTTCAGTAGAAATGGCTTATGATTCTGATTTGAAGGGTAAGCCACTGGCGATTGCCGGCAATCCAGAAGAAAGACGCGGAATCATTGTTACTTGCAGCTATGAAGCGAGGAAATTCGGCATCCGGACAACCATGCCTTTATGGGAAGCCAAGAAGCTATGCCCTGATTTAATCATAAAAAAACCGAATTTTGACAGATACCGTACAGCATCCGCTGCCATTTTCGATATTTTGCGCCAGTACACAGAGGTAGTCGAACCCGTTTCAATTGATGAAGGATATATGGATATAACGGAATGCTCCGACCTTGGAACCCCTCTGGGAATAGCTGAAAGCATCCAAAAAAGAATCCTTGAACAGTTGGACTTGCCATGCAGCATCGGTGTTGCCCCAAATAAATTCCTGGCGAAAACCGCTTCGGATATGAAGAAGCCGATGGGAATTACCGTTTTAAGAAAGCGTGACATTCCAAAAATCCTCTGGCCGCTCGAGGTCGGGGAAATGCATGGAGTAGGAACAAAAACAGCGGACAAACTAAAAAGTATTGGAATCGATACAATTGGCGGATTGGCGGCTGCGAATGAAATCCAGCTTAAAGGTCTGCTAGGCATCAACGGATTGAGATTGAAAGAAAGAGCAAATGGCCAGGACAACCGCCATGTGGATCCGGATTCTGTGTACGATTTTAAAAGCATCGGCAACTCGACTACGCTGCCACGTGATATTTCGAATCAGCATGAGCTCCTGAAAGTTCTTGATAGACTCTCGGAGCAAGTAGCTGCAAGGATGAAGAGGAAAGAAGCGGTCGCCACAAGCATCAGTGTAATGATTCGATTCAAGGACAGAAAGACGATTACACGAAGCCAGAAACTGCAGAATCCTGTATCGAAAAAGGAAGATATAGCTGCAGTAGCCAAAACAATTTTTCTGAAGCACTGGAATGGAGACCCTATCCGTCTGCTCGGGATAACGGGCACCGACTTGCTTGAAGCCGACAAAGCAGTCAAGCAGCTCGACCTATTCTCTTATGAGCAGGATGCGAAAAAGGAGCCTCTAATCAATACGATGAGCCAGTTGCGGGAGAAATACGGCAAAAATATCATTGAGAGTGCTGGCTTACAGGTGAAAAAGCCTCCAACTAAGGAGAATACCGGGGCAGGAACGAGCTTTAATAAGGATTTCCTCCAGGACCGCAGAAGAAGTAATGAAAGTGAGAAAAAAGATTTTTAATGAGGTTTATCAGCACCAGCTTAAGTCAAAATAAAGAGGAACAAACCAGATTGTTTGCAACCTCATACGTACATTGTTAAATTAATGTGTATGATTTGATAAATCAGTTTTATAAGGGAGGAAGAAGAAATATGTCAAAACAGCAAATCGGTGTCATTGGTCTCGCTGTCATGGGTAAAAACCTTGCGATGAACATCGAAAGCAGAGGTTATTCTGTATCTGTATATAACCGCTCAAGAGAAAAGACGGATGAAATGCTTGAGGAAACCAAAGGCAAGAATATCGTCGGAACTTTTACTATGGAGGAGTTTGTTCAATCGCTTGAAAAACCACGTAAGATTCTGATGATGGTCAAAGCTGGTGCGGCGACGGACGCGACAATTGAGCAATTAAAACCTCATCTGGATAAGGGCGATATTATCATTGACGGTGGCAATACATATTTTGTTGATACTCAGCGCCGAAACAAGGAATTGAGCGAGCTTGGGTTCCACTTCATCGGTACCGGTGTATCTGGCGGGGAGGAAGGTGCACTTCACGGACCTTCTATCATGCCTGGCGGACAAAAAGAAGCGTATGACCTGGTCGCGCCGATTTTCCAGGATATATCTGCAAAAGTTAATGGTGAAGCATGCACGACGTACATCGGTCCTGATGGAGCAGGCCATTATGTAAAAATGGTCCACAACGGAATCGAATACGGCGACATGCAGTTAATTTCTGAATCCTATTTCATGTTAAAGCATGTTGTTGGGTTAAGTACCCAAGAGCTGCATGAAGTGTTTGCTGAATGGAACAAAGGTGAGCTTGACAGCTATTTGATTGAAATAACGGCTGATATTTTTACAAGGAAGGATGACGAGACTGGCAAGCCGCTTGTTGATATGATACTTGATACCGCTGGCCAAAAGGGTACTGGTAAATGGACAAGCCAGAGCGCGCTTGAGCTTGGAGTACCGTTGCCAATCATCACAGAATCAGTTTTCGCCCGCTTTATCTCTGCAATGAAGCAAGAGCGTGTTGAAGCGAGCAGAGTACTGTCTGGACCAGAAGCAAAGCCGTTCAATGGTGACCGTGAGGCATTCATTGAATCAATCCGCAAGGCGCTTTACTTGAGCAAAATTTGTTCTTACGCACAGGGTTTTGCGCAAATGAGAGCGGCGTCCGATGAGTATGGCTGGGATTTGAACTATGGCGAAATCGCAATGATTTTCCGTGGAGGCTGCATTATCAGAGCGCAGTTCCTTCAACAAATCAAGGAAGCATTCGACCGCGACCCGGCATTGAAAAACCTGCTGCTTGATCCATATTTCAAGGGAATTGCAGATGGCTATCAGCAGTCGTTACGTGAAATTATCTCAGCTGCAGTAATGAATGGAATTCCCGTGCCAAGCTTCTCGGCTGCCCTTGCTTATTTTGACAGCTATAGAACAGAAACATTGCCGGCCAACCTGATTCAAGCCCAGCGCGATTATTTCGGTGCCCACACATATCAGCGCATTGATAAAGAAGGAACCTTCCATACTGAATGGATGGAATAAAAAGCAGCACAGCGGACCTCATGTTCGCTGTGCTTTTGCTTTGTTAATCACTTAAATCCATTCAAGACTCTGAATAAGAGGTTTTTTTCTCTCCTTTTAGCCAGCTCCGCAAACAGATCCATACAATTAAAATTAAAAAAACCAATAAACTTTCCAAGGATAATATGTACCATGGATAAGGTCCGAGTATATCCATGAAGCTAGGGCTTTTTGGTTTATGGCGTAAAAACCAATAATTTCCGTCAGCAACCTTATTAATTAACAGGATTGCTGGCAACAGCAGATTGATAAATAGAACAACTTTTATTACTGAACTGAATGTGGGGTAATAACCTTTCGCCCAAAGGAAATAAAGCGTTACCCACACAATCATCAGATGTGCATAGAAAAAGTGGAAAAAGCGGAAATGGGGAAAATCATATGTTAATGCAGATGTGATGATGGCTTGTGTTGCCCCTAATAAAGCAATGAAAAATAAAAGCTCGAAATATATCTTCATCCTTGTCAATAATAATCCAATTGCGAGCAGAAGACCTATATTGCATAATTCCAGCGGCATCGACCGGCCTAATTTCCAGACAGCGTGCTTGTACATCCAAAGATGATTGGTGATCTCAATCAAGATTAAGGACAATGCTGTTACCAGCTCCGCTTTCCTCCATCTTTCATCACTTATTTTTTTCGATTAACGAAAATGAAAGTATTAACCAATACACAGAAAACCAATATCGTATAATGACTCGCAGAAAACATATCGAAGTCGAAGTCTTGATTGCTGTGACTAAACCACTCCATGTTTTCACCTTAGCTAAAAACGGGAGATGGAATATATGAACGGAAATGGTTGTATAAAATGCGGAAGCACAGTTGCAGGGCAGAAGGATGTTGCGATGACAGGAACGGGCTTGTCCAAGATGTTTGATATCCAGAATAACCAGTTTACCGTCGTTTACTGCAAGAATTGCGGATACTCGGGGTTTTACAATAAAAATGCGTCTGCTGGTTCTAATATCCTTGATTTGTTTTTCGGATAAATAAAAAATCCCGCCTGTTGCCAGGGCGGGATTCCATGTTCTATTAGCATTTTTCAACATCGATTTCAGTGATTGGCCACCAGAAGAATCCATCTTTCTCTAGCAGCTTATCTGCTGCGTCAGGACCCATGGAGCCGGATGTGTAGTTAGGGAAGTTTGGTTCTTTCGTGTTTTCCCATACTGCTGAAATATTATCAACGAAGCTCCATGACAAGGCAACTTCATCCAGTGTGTAAAGTTCGTGGCGTCACCGCGCAATGAATCGAAAAGAAGCTTTTCGTATGCTTCAGGTGTGTTAAGTCCATCAATCCCTTTGTTTGAATAATTCAGCTTAACGGGTGTAGCTTCAGTACCCCGGCCAGATTTCTTGGCGTTCAAGTGCAGTATAATTCCTTCTTCAGGCTGAATATGAATGACAAGAAGATTTGGATTTACCGTTTTTTCTGACTGGTAATACAAATCTATCGGGATATCTTTGAATTGGATCACAATCTTTGTTGACTTAGCTTCATTCTTTTTCCCGTACGGATATAGAAAGGAACTCCAGCCCAGCGGAAATTATCAATCATCAGCTTACCAGCGACAAATGTCTCTGTATTGGATTCGGGATTGACCATTTCCTCCTGGCGGTATGCAGGGACATCTGTTTCATTCATGCTGCCTTGATCATATTGGCCGCGAACAAAATATTCATTGACTTCCTCGCCTTTTACAGGACGGAGAGCACGGAATACTCTTACTTTTTCAGAACGGATTTCATCTGTCGTCAGCTTGATTGGCGGTTCCATCGCGAGCAAAGAAACCATCTGCAGCATATGGTTCTGGACCATATCGCGCAGTGCGCCGCTTTTCTCGTAATATCTTCCGCGTTCTTCGACTCCAAGCGTTTCGCTTGATGTTACCTGGATGTTGGAAATGTACCGGTTATTCCAGAGTGGTTCGAACATTGCATTCGCGAAACGAATTACCTCAATGTTTTGGACCATTTCCTTGCCAAGATAATGGTCAATCCGATAGATTTCATCTTCAGAAAAAGCTTTCCGAATTTGCTTGTTCAACACTTTTGCAGATTCAAGATCATGTCCGAATGGCTTTTCGATGACAAGGCGTTTGAACCCGGATACGTCGGTAAGCTTATCCTTCTTTAAATGCTCAGCAATCGTTCCAAAAAACTCTGGTGCCATTGCCATGTAGAAAATCCTATTGCCATTAAGTCCGTAGTGGCTGTCCAATTCCTCCGCAAGCTTTCCAAGAGCGAGATAAGAACTTGAATCAGTAACATCATGGGAATGATAATAAAACTTAGAAACGAATTTGTCTATGTCAGCTTCCGTCTCCCCATTTTCCTTCACAGATTCTTTTACCCTCAGCTGGAATTCTTCATTTGAAAGTGAACGGCGGGCAACGCCGACGACCGCGAATTTGTCCAGTTTTTCTTTTTTAAACAATTTATAGAGGGAAGGAAACAATTTACGTTTTGCCAGGTCTCCCGTAGCCCCGAAGATCATGATTAAAGCTGTTGGTTTTTCGGTTTGTGCCACAATATAGAACCTCTCTTTTATGTAAATTTAAAAGTATGTATAAAAACACTCTACAAATACAAAATTTTATCCCTTTAGAGAACAATTAGCAACTGTTAAAGCTGAGCTTAGTTTTCTTCCATTTGCATGGAACTATCCCAGCATGAGTTAAATCCAGCGTTTGGTTTAGATGAATAATGACTGTTGTGATATATTGAAAGAAATAATACTTGCCTGTAATGATTTCAGGCATTTTGTACAGGAGGATGTCAGGATTATGGATGTATTTTTTCTTGGAACAGGGTCGGGTGTACCAGCCAAGCTGAGGAATGTTACCTCAATCGCACTGAAATTACTTGAAGAGCGGGGAGCTGTCTGGCTGTTTGACTGTGGAGAAGCAACCCAGCATCAAATTTTACATACAAATATCAAGCCGCGGAGAATTGAAAAAATTTTCATTACACACCTGCACGGAGACCATATATATGGCCTGCCTGGGTTGCTGTCGAGTCGTTCCTTCCAGGGTGGAGAGTCGATGGTTACGGTGTATGGGCCTCCCGGGATTAAAGAGTATATTGATGTATCTTTGAAAATCAGTAAATCCTACTTGAAATACCCGATTGAGATCATCGAGCTGCAGGAAGGCGTCATTTTTGAAGATGAGCAATTTATCGTTGAAGCAAAACTCTTGGAGCATGGAATTCCATCATATGGGTACAGAGTGAAGGAAAAGGACCGTCCAGGGACACTTCTCGCCGACAAGCTTCAAGCTGCAGGGGTTAAACCTGGGCCTGACTACAGGAAAATCAAGAATGGAGAAGAAGTCACATTGGACGACGGAAAAGTCATCAATCCTGCTGAATTTGTCGGTCCACTTCAAAAAGGAAGGATTGTCTCAATTTTGGGTGACACGAGAGTTTGCGAAAATGCTCAATTGCTTGCCAATAATGCTGATCTTCTCGTCCATGAGGCGACTTTTTCTGCAGATGAAGGTTCCCTTGCCGATGAGTATTTCCATTCGACCACTCTGCAGGCAGCAGAAACAGCGTTGAATGCTGGTGTGAAAAAACTGTGCCTGACCCATATTAGCTCAAGGTATGACCGCAATGACTGGAAGAAGCTTGAAGCGGAAGCACGGACAGTGTTTGCCAATACTGTGGTCTCAGAAGATTTTATGGAAATTTCGGTACATTATGAGCAAGACTGAATAAAAGGGGGGTATGGTTGAAAACAATCTATCTTGTACGTCATGCAAGTGCGGCTGGCCAGCTTTAGACTCTCCACTGACGGAGGCTGTTGAAAAACCTTGGGCTCGCTAAATACCGCAAGGAAGGTAAGCTTGTTTATTATTCACTGGTCGATGACCATGATAAAGCAGAGATTATCCATGAGAAAAAGAAACCGTTCTGGCAGGAAGGCGGAAAAGGCTCCTTCTCATGCCTTCGTTGACCGCTTCGCCAAGTATTACACTCCGATCATTATCCTTGTTGCATTTTTGGTCGCTATTGTACCGCCACTGTTCTTCGGTGCAGGGTGGAGCGAGTGGATTTATCAAGACCTGGCCGTCCTCGTTGTCGGCTGTCCGTGCGCACTTGCCATTTCAACACCAGTTTCAATAGTGACAGCGATTGACAATGCCGCTAAATGGGGTGCTTGTCAAAGGCGGCGTCCACCTTGAGGAAATGGGCATGCTGAAAGCTATTGCCTTTGATAAGACTGGGACGCTCACTAAAGAAGTGCCGGCTGTTACCGATTTCAAATTGTTATCTGATGAAAATTCAAGCGGCCTTTTTGCAGTAATTGCCGCCCTTGAAAATAAATCACAGCATCCACTTGCTTCTGCGATTGTCCGTAGGGCAGAGGCAGACTCAGTACCGTATAGGGATACTGTAATAGAGGATTTCACATCGGTAACGGGTAAAGGATTAAAGGGGACAATCGATGGAATTGTTTATTATATCCGCAGTCCTAAATACCTTCGGGAAAATGTTGAAGACGGAATCCCGGGTGCGGTAGCTGAAGGAATTTCACGCCTGCAGTCTGAGGGCAAAACAGTGATGGCAGCAGGAGTTGAGTCTAGAGTACTTGCTTTGATCGCGGTTGCCGATGAAGTAAGAGAGTCCAGCAGGGAAGTCGTTTCCCGTCTGCATGAGCTTGTTATTGAAAAAACCATCATGGGTGGCTCACCCTCTGGATCGCGATATTCGCCGACATGGGCGCGACCCTGATTGTTACTTTGAACGGATTGAGGCTTTTAAGAGTAAAGGATAATAGGCGATTACGCCATGTTTGGGATATGAATTCCCTAAATGGTAGGTCAGATGATCTTATTCCAAGAGTTTTTCATTTTACCCACCCCAGGCCGAATGATTTTAAGCTTTTAATAAAGTTAAACATAATTTGCTTTTTGTTGGAAGTTTAATATTGTCAGTAGTTCCTGACGGCAGAAAGACATTTGGCGAGATGGCAAGAGTTTGCCGCAAGGATGGCTTGGTGCTCGTATTCGATAAATTTGCTGAGCCAGGGAAAAGCTTATCCATTTTTAAGAAGGCTATTAGGCATGTGATCAAGGTCCTTGGAACAGATATCAGTGTATCTTTTGAGAAAATCTCCGAATCGCAAAAGACAAATGTCAGGCTGATTTCTGATGAAGGAGTCATGTTCGGGAATATGTACCGCAGGATTTTGCTGAAAAAGGTTCTATAACTGCCCGGCTTGCTCGCTGGGCTTTTTCAATTTCCTTTTTTAGTACTGCTTCATGAATCACAACGCCACAAATTAATAGATATCGACCACATTCACGAATATATCGACCAGATAGATAGAAAACATTAAAGCCGGCACCTAGTGAAGTCCCGGCTTTAATATTAGAATATCCATCCTCGTTCATATTGTTTTGGAGACTCGATACTTGTTCCAAGCTCCTTAGCTGCTGTCCTCGGCCAGTATGGATCACGCAGCAGTTCGCGGGCGATGAAAATCAGATCGGCGCGATCATTCTGCAGGATTTCTTCTGCCTGGATTCCGGTCGTGATCAATCCAACCGCGCCAGTAGCCACATCGGCTTCATGCTTGATTTTTTCAGCAAATTTAACCTGGTAGCCTGGATAGGCATGGATTCTTGCTGGTACAACTGCGCCTGAGCTGACATCAATCAAGTCAACTCCCAGTTCTTTTAGCGATGCGCCAATTGCTACATAATCATCGACAGTCAGGCCTTCTTCATGATAATCATATGCAGAAACCCTGACAAACAGAGGTCCATCCCACACTGTTTTTACCTCTTCAAGGACTTCCCGGAGGAAGCGGAAGCGATTCTCGGCATTGCCGCCGTATTCGTCCTCTCGTTTATTCGTAAGAGGAGATAGGAACTGGTTGATCAAATATCCATGTGCAGCGTGGATTTCGATTACATCTAAGCCTGCACGCTTTGCCCTTTCGGCAGCCAGCCTGAACGCCTCAACTGTTTCCTTGATCTCTTCAAGCGTCATAGCCTTTGGTTCTTTGTACTTATCATCAAAAGCAATAGCAGAAGGGGCAATGATTTCATTGCGCAATGCAGCTTTTCGGCCGGCATGTGCCAGCTGGATACCAGCAGCGGCACCGTTCTGCTTGATTTGTTCCGTCAAAGCTGTCAGGCCGGGCATGTGCTCATCGCTCCAGATTCCCAGGTCCTGGTGGGAAATCCGGCCTTGCGGAGTAACTGCTGTTGCCTCAAGAATGACCAATCCTACCTGGCCGACAGCACGGCTCACATAGTGCGTCATATGGAAGTCTGTGACAACCCCATCTTCTTTTTCGCATGAGTACATACACATCGGAGCCATGACAATCCTGTTTTTCAATGTAAGATCTTTGATTTTATAAGGTGAAAATAATTTCTTTTCCAATCCAAAAGCCTCCTTATATTTCGTTAACCAAAATATAATTTAAGTATAACAGGGCTTTCCGAGGAAAGGAAAAATTGTACTCACCGTATTGTGTTTTTTCTTAATTCCGCAAGTGTATACTTCGTTCCGCGCCAGATGATGCCGCCTCTTCTGAAAGTCAGGTAGCTGGCTCTCAGTATGGAGAAAATGAACAGAAGGGCTGTGAAAGGCAGGACCAGGAACAGCCATGGTGAAAAGCGGGTCATTTTCTTGGTTACCAACACATAAAGAAGACCCAGGAACAAGAGATTAACAGCACTAAGGATTGCCACTGCCTGATTATCTGAGAATAGAGTAAAGAACGGCATGACCTGTGAAACAAAGACACCAAATACTGAAAACAGCACCATGCTGATCCGGTAGTGAAGGCCGGCGAAGGTGTTTTTCTCAAGGCCAGCTAAAGCATCACTCAAGCTTTGGTACCATTCCACTTCAATTAGCGTCATTGCAGTGACAATACGCTGATTGAGACCCATTCGCTTTACCATCATCCCCAGTTGCAAATCATCATCAGGACGCATCTTGATATATTCATGAGTGCCGACTTTTTCATAGGCCGACCGGGTGATCATATTGAATGCCCCAATGCCTACCCCAGTCTTCGAACGCGGATTATTGCCGAGCCACGGTCTTTTGTAATAGGAAAAGCCAAACAAGAAGAACGCAACGAAGGCCTTCAGCCAGAATGGCTTTGCACTAAGGTTAGGAGCCGCGGTCAAATGATCAAGGCTGTGTTTCTCAAAATAGCCAATCGCTTTTGAAAAAGCTTCGGGACTATACAAAACATCAGCGTCTGTAAATAAAATCACATTCCCTGTCGCGCGCTGGCAGCCTTTATGGAGAGCGTGGTTCTTGCCAATCCATCCTTCTGGCAAGCTATCGATATGAATCACTTCGATTCTTGAATCCAACCTTTTTAAGCTCTCCATCACTTTACCGGTACCATCCTCCGATCGGTCATTAACAAGGATCCACTCGGTATTTTTGTAGGTTTGGTTCAGGTGGGTGCGAATGCTTTGTAAGATATGGTCTTCCTCATTCCTGGCGGCTACGATTACGCTGAGGAGTGGTTCTTGGCCAGCATAGTCTGCCTGTTCGAGGGAATCCAATTTCCTGAAACCAATCAAAGCGTCAATCGACGCTGCAATCCAGATCAACATAGTTAAAGATAGTAAAATGATAAGCACCAAGCACACGTCCCTGTAGTTTTTCTCCATTGTAGAGAAACACAGGACCAAAATGCAATTTTAGAGCGGCCGGTTTGCTGTTGCGAGTTCATCGCCAAACAGTTGGCCAAGCCTTTTGGATTGGGCTGTGGCTTCTTTGATACAGGATACGAAAGCAGTTTGGACACCATGCTGCTCAAGAATGCTTATGCCAGCTTCAGTCGTACCGCCTGGGCTGGTCACCTCAAAGCGGAGCTGCGCAGGCTCCTTATCAGACTTCGAGAGCATTTCCGCCGCTCCAAATAGCGTCTGGATAATCAGCTGCTTCGCGGTTTGCTTTTCAAGACCGATTTCAGCGGCACTTTTCTCCATCGCTTCGACTAGGTAATAAATATAGGCTGGTCCGCTTCCTGATAGTCCTGTGACTGCATCAAGCTGATATTCCTCAACGTTTGTTGTCAGGCCGATCGTGTTAAAAAGCTCCTGCACCAGCTTTTTTGCGTTTCACTCACATGGGAGTTGACTGCCAGGGCAGTTGCCGATTTACCAATTGCAGCCGAGGTGTTTGGCATGGCCCTAACCACGGCCAATGATTTTTCCGCCGCTGTTTCAATAGCGTCAATTGAAACTCCAGCGAGAACAGAAATAACAAGCATTCCTTCAGGTAAATAAGACTTGATCTCCTCGATCGCAGATGCTGCATCCTTTGGTTTCATCGCCAGGACAACTGCATCCGCGTCTTTAAAAAGCATTCCTGAATCATATGTCGTTTTGACTCCATGTTTCTGTTCCAGTGTTTTCAATCTGTCAGTATCCTGTTTATTTGTGACCCAAATTTTCTCTCCCGGAAGAAGCCCGCTTGCTCCTATTCCTGAAATCAACGCTTCTGCCATCGAACCTGCGCCAACAAAAACAAGCTTCTTCATCAAAATCGCCTCCATAATAGTTGTTTTGCGTAATTTGTTAAGATATTCTCAACGGAAAAATAAAAAGGCCCTTCATCCATAAAAGGACGAAAGGCCATGCTTCCGTGGTACCACCTTCATTCACTTCTTCGGCCAACGCCAAATAAGTGCAGCTCAACACCCGTTAACGCCGATATACGTCCAGGTTTGCCTGGCAGCTCGCAAGGTAGGGTTCAACATGAAGAGGGTTGCGGAGTCTTTCAGCCGGTGGACTCCACTCTCTGGCACCATTCCTGTCTACTCGTCTTGCTCAAATGCTTTTTAAGATTTTACGAAATTTTAATAGTGATTATGCAAGAAAGACAACCCGTCTGTCAAGAGGAAACGATAAGTTTTTGGTTTTTTCTGAAAATAAAATGTGAAAATAATGACATTTGCCCGCTTTAAAGGTAAAATTAATTTTATATTGAAAAAATACCAATACCAGTAAAGTTGAATGATTACTTGAACAAACAATTCGTTTACTTTATAGAAAAATAATGTTTTGGGGTGTATAGATAATATGGCTGAATGGAAAAATGGAATTGCCAAACTGACTTTACCGACGCCTTTCCCGGTCGGTGATGTGAATGCCTATTTGATTAAAGGAGACAGGTTGACGCTTGTTGATGCCGGAACGAAAACCGAGGAGTCCTGGAAGTCATTCAAAGCGCAGCTGGCTGATTTAAAATTGAAGCCGGAGGACATTGAGCAGGTGATCCTGACTCATGACCACCCTGATCACGTTGGAATGCTGGACTACGTTTCACCAGATCTTGACGTACATGGCCATCACCTGAATGAAAGGTGGATCAACAGAAATCCAGAATTCGAGAAGGAGCAAAAAGAATTCTATGAGAAATTCTTTTTACAACTAGCAATACCAGGGCAATATTTTGTGCCATCGATGAAAGTAATGAAGAAGACATTAGTATTCTCTTGTAATCGCTCATTGACTGGTACTATTCAGGAAAATGACATTCCTCCAGCACTGCCAGGGTGGAAAGTGATCGAGACTCCTGGACATGCCCAGAGCCATATCGTGCTATTGCGCGAAAAAGACGGCACGATGATTGCCGGGGATACGATCCTTGCTGGGATCTCACCTAATCCAATACTGGAACCGCCGCTTCCAGGCGAAACGGACAGGCCGAAGCCATTGGTCCAATATAACCAGTCACTTAAAAAACTGCAGCAGTACCCGATTGGACTAGTATACACCGGACATGGAACGGAGATAACAGAATTGCAAAGCCTCATTGAAAAAAGGCTTGCACGCCAGCATGACCGGGCCATGCAGGTAAAGGAAATGCTTGAAGGCAGAGAACTGACCGTATTTGAGGTTTGCAAACTGCTCTTCCCGACAGTCTATGAGCGTGAACTGAATCTGACCATCTCCGAAACTGTCGGCCAAATTGATTATTTACAATCCCTTGACGCAATTTCAGTCAGGGAAGAAGGGAACTCCTTCGTTTATACAGCAAAATGAGGTGAAAGACGATGTCATCCTTGAAAGGAAAAAATATAATTATAACAGGTGCCTCCGGGGGGATTGGGGCCGAGATTGCCAGGCTTTGCGCTGCGCGCGGAGCGAATCTCGTCCTTCTGGCCCGGAGTATCGATAAACTTGAGAGTTTAAAAAAGGAACTACAATCAAAGTATGCCATCAATGTCCATGCCCAGCAGCTGGATGTATCAGATACAGAAGCAGTCAAAAAGGTCTTTTCTGAGGTGCTTTCTGACATCCGCTATGCTGACATATTGGTCAACAATGCCGGATTCGGCATCTTTGATTTCGCCCATGAGGCAAAAATCGATGACATCAAATCCATGTTCGATGTGAATGTCGTTGGCCTGATGGTCTGCACAGCAATGGTGCTTCCGGGGATGAAGCAAATGAGAAGCGGCCATATCATCAACATCGCGTCACAGGCTGGCAAGATTGCCACGCCGAAATCAAGTGTCTATTCAGCAACAAAGCATGCGGTGCTGGGCTATACGAACAGCTTGCGCATGGAAGTTGCTGATGATGGTATTTATGTCACATCGGTCAATCCTGGTCCAATCGCTACGAACTTTTTTGAGGTCGCAGATAAACAGGGAACCTACGTGAAAAATGTAAAACGTTTTATGCTGCAGCCTGAATACGTGGCAAAACAAGTAGTCAATCGCATGATGACGAGAACACGTGAAATCAATTTGCCTCGCTGGATGAGTCCTGGAAGCATTATCTATACACTGTTTCCTCGCACATTCGAACTTTTTGGCAAAAGAGTTTTTAATCAGAAATAACTTTAGTGGTAAAATCGATTTTATCTTTAGAAGACCGCCTCGTAAAAATTTTGGCGGTTTTTTCAATTCCGTAAAACTTTTTGCTGCGTTCCATGTCTAATAGATAGATACAAAGTCAGGGGGAGACATTTTGGAGCTTCAAGAACTCGTACATAGAGCTAAGAAAGGCGATGAAGCGGCTTTTTACGATTTGATGCAACTTCATAAAGTACGCCTATACCGGATCGCCCTCAGCTATCTGAAAAATAGCGAGGATGCAGTCGAAGCGCTGCAGGAGGTCACCTACAGGGCGTTCCGTTCAATACGGAGGGTGAAGGAGCCTCAATACTTTACAACGTGGCTGACAAGAATTCTGATAAACTACTGCAATGATGAATTAAAAAAGAGGAAGAGAATCCTCGTCAGCGATGATCTCATCAGCTGATGGGAGCTGAGCACCAGTCCAGCTGGCTTGAGGTCGAGGAAGTCATCGGCAATCTTGATTCCAAAACGAGGCAGGTCATCGAACTGAAATACGTGCATGATTTTAAAATCAAAGAAATTGCCGAGATACTGGAATGCCCTGAAGGTACCGTGAAGACGTGGCTGAATAAAGGGCTGAAAGAACTTCGCGGACAGCTCGAAGATAAAGGGGGATTGGGCTATGCTTAATGCCGAGGAAAAAAAGCTGACACAGGCTCAGGTGGCACTTGAGAATATCGAAGTTCCTGAACTCCAGCTGGATCAGGCAATCGCTGCCGGGATCAGCAAAGGAAAAAGAAAAAAGAAGAAAAACCTTTTGTTCATTAGGACATTCGCATCTGCGGCAATCCTGATCTTTGCTTTTACAGCGATGCTTCGGACGTCAGAGACATTTGCTTCGTTTGTCACCTCAATTCCGGGGATGGAGAAGGTTGTGGAGCTTGTCCGAAATGACAAAGGACTGACTGCAGCCGTCGAAAATGATTTTGCGCAGAAAATCAGAATATCTGATGAGCATGACGGCATCAAGATTACGCTTGATTCAGTGATTGTTGATGAGCAGATGATGGTGCTGTTTTATAAGCTTGAATCTTCTGGAACAAAAAAAGATCTTACAATTGAAAAATTTTTGCTGACCGACAGTGAAGGGGAGAATATTGAAGAAACTGTTTTTTCTTATTATGACTCGTTCGATGCACACAATAAGGAACAGATGTTTACGGCCACATATGAATTCTATAATGATAACCTCCCTGAAGATCTCGAGCTAAGCATTGAACTGGCGGAAGGAAGAATAGATGATAGTAAACCTTCTAATAAGCTTGATTATATCTGGGTGCTTCCGTTTTCAATAGACAAGGATGCCTTTAAAGATAAAAAAGAAATATACGAAGTTAATGAAACAGTTGAGTTTGAAGGCCAGAAAATCACTGTTGAAAAAGTGTCGATCTACCCGACGAGAATTGGGATTACTGCTCGTTTTGATAAGGAGAATACCAGGCATATTTTCGGTTTTAATGATTTAAGAATTGTGGATGAAACAGGTGAAGAATGGGCGGCAATTAACAATGGGACCATTGCCAGCCATAAAGATGAGTCAACAAAGGAATTTTTCCTGCAAAGCAATTATTTCAAAAAGCCAAAAGAGCTGTATCTTCGCTTCAATTCCTTGCGTGCAGTTGATAAAGACGAGCTGGAAATCATTGTCGATCCAATGAAAATGAAAGTGCTGAAGGCTCCAAGTGACGGCAGATTGCTGAAGATTGACAGGGAGGAGAATCTATTGATGCTCACTTTTCAAAGGGATTCGAAGGAAGGACATACAAACATTTCATTTGAACAGGCAGTCGATTCGAATGGAGATGAGATTGGTGACGGCTCTGCTTCTTTCCGGTGGAGCACGAATGAACTGCCGGTTGATATTTTAATCCCCTATTTCGGTGAAGGAGCAGCTCCTGGCCCGATTACCCTAAAGTTGAATGATTATCCCGCAACAATCAAAGGCGAAGCAAATATCAGATTAAAATAATCAAAAGGCTGTCCTGCAGGGCAGCCTTTTCGATTCTGTTTTTTTAGGTAGCCAAAAATTCATACACCGCGTCATTGATGAGTTCATGCAAATCAGCATCAGGCTCCTCATTTTTCTGTTCCACAATCTTTAAGTATAGTTCATCGAATTCCGCCTCGCCGAACGGCAGTGAACCATCATGCCGGTACTGGACGAAGCATTTCTGGACCATTTTGCGAATGAGTTTTTTATCCATAAAAAAAAGCACCTCTCCTCCTGATTATACTTGGAGTTTGCCTTGGAAACACCCATCCATAAAAATCTCCAGTCCTGGCATGACTCACCATTTACACCTTAATTAAGTCAGTCGCCCGGAAAATTACCATTGAAACCGAACACATATTCGCTTAATATAATGGGTATAATGAAACGGAACAGATGTTCTTATTGTCGATTGATACCCATGCGGAAAGGAGAAAAGAAACATGGTCGATTACAGCGAAATGCCGCAAAATAAAATTTTATGTGTGGATATGAAGAGCTTTTATGCGAGCTGTGCCGCCGTAATGCTTGGCCTTGATCCGCTTGACTGCTATCTGGCTGTCGTCGGGAACCTTGACCGCCCGGGAAGCGTGGTCCTAGCAGCCTCACCGCGTTTGAAAAAGGAGTTTGGCATCAAGACTGGATCAAGAAAATTTGAAATTCCCGATGACCCGCGAATTGTTGTCGTTGATCCGCAAATGTCCACGTATCTGCGAATTTCCACTGAAATCTCCCGCGTATTCAATCGCTATGTACCAAAAGAAGCAATCCATACCTACAGTGTTGACGAAAGCTTTATAAAGGTGGACGGAGCTTCGAAGCTTTGGGGTGACGCTGCTTCAATCGCTAAAAAAATCAAAGATGATATTGAGCGCGAGTTCCAGCTTCCCTGTGCGATTGGAATTGGGCCGAACATGCTGATGTCGAAGCTATGCCTTGACCTCGATGCAAAAAAGAAGGGCATTGCTGAATGGACCTATGAAGATGTCCAGACGAAGCTGTGGAACGTCTCGCCGCTCAGGGAAATGTGGGGAATCGGCCGCCGCGTCGAGAAAACACTGAACAGCATGGGGATTTTTACAGTCGGCCAGCTGGCCCGCTATGACCTAGAGAAACTGGAGAGAAAATTCGGCATCATGGGCAACCAGCTATACTGGCACGCATGGGGAATCGATTTTTCGGATATCGGTGCCCCGATTATGGAAGGGCAGGTCAGCTTTGGGAAAAGCCAGATTCTGCTTCGCGATTATAAAGAAGAAGAGGAAATCAAGCATGTCATCCTCGAAATGAGCGAGGAAGTCGCGCGAAGGGCAAGAAGCCATGGGAAAGCAGGACGGACCATTAGCTTTGGGATCGGCTACAGCCAGGATGAATTCGGCGGAGGTTTCCACCGCTCAAGGACAGTTGAGGAGCCAACGAATATCACGATGAACCTGTATCGTGTCTGCCTCGAGCTTTTTGCTGAGAACTACACGGGAAAGACGGTGCGAAGCATTTCAATTTCTCTCGGGAATCTCGTCACCGACAGCGAATTTCAATTGAATCTATTCGAAAAAAAACGGCTGGAAAAAGAAAGAGCTTGGCTACGCAATGGACCGGATCCGCAGCCGCTACGGCTCGACAGCGCTCTTAAGAGCGGTATCGTATACGGCAGCCGGAACAGCAAGGCATCGCGCCGCACTCGTTGGCGGGCATAAGTTGATAAAGGAGGAGGAGAGCAAGATGATTCGCGACCGAGGAAGAATTAAATGGACGTCAATGATGCTTCCAGAGCATGTCAAGATGCTGCGAGACTGGGCACAGGAGGACGAATATGAAAAGGAAAAGCAGCTGGATGAACAGCAGCTTGAACAATTGAATGAAACAATCCTCGAAGCGATGGAGTATAACCGCCCGCTCAGCATCACCTATTTCAGGCACAGAAAATATGAATTGGTGATCGGGAAAATCCATTATTGGAATGAACTTGGGCAGAAGCTCCATATTGTCGACAGATTCGAAGAAATCCATCGCATCGGGATTTCACATATTGCTGATGTCAGGCTTGCGGATGAATGGTAGTTGATTTACTGGAAAAATCCCAGCCACCCTGTTTAATAAAGACACTGGAAAGATTCCTATAAAAAAGAGCAATGGATTGCCCATTGCCCTCAAAAAATTATTCCGTTTCATCAGCTTGCGGCGCACGCACGACTGATTCGAATTTCCCTTTATGGGAAGCATCACAGAACGGCATGTTTTTGCTCATGCCGCAACGGCAAAGCGAGAAAACAGGCTTCGTTTCATATTTATTGCCGGCACCATCCAGCAGCTCAACATCGCCGGAAATCCTTAATGAACCATTATCATTCACCTTTATCGTTACTTTTGACAAAATAAGCACCCCTTTCAAATGTTACAAGTATCTTTGATAGTAAAAGCTAAACGGAAAAATTGCAAGACTATTTTGAAATTCACCAAGGGCTATAAAACGAAATAATGATCACCATATGGTAAAATGAAAAATCGGAAAGGGAGTGCAGTCATGAAAATAAAAATCACCGAAGCAGCTTCAAACAAACTGCAAGAAAAAGTATCGGGAAAACAAGGGTATATAAAATTGAAATATGATATAGAAGGATGCGGCTGTGCAGTAAGCGGGGTAGCCGCCCTCTGGTTTGAAAGCGAACGATTTGAGGAAGAAAACAAGATAGAGACGGGCGGAATTCCGATCTATATGGAAAAAGCCAAGGAAGTCTTTTTTGCCGAAGAGATGACGATTGATTATAAGGATACAGCAGGGTGCTTCCAATTAAAGAGCCCGAACGAATATCTGAATCCAAGAATGAGCTTCCATGATAAAAGGATGTTATGAGTTTACAAAAAATTGAAAAAAAGGTTAAATAAGAGAGAGCGATGTAGAAATACATAGAAGTTTGACGCAAAGGCAGGGGAGAAAGATGGGGAAATTGTGGAGGCAAGCGATATTGATTTTGTGCATGCTTGTGCTGTCAGCGTGTGCCTATAAGACTGCGGGAGAAGCAATCCAAAACGATATTCCGTTCAACATCAAACAAACCGTACACAAGGAAAAAGTGGAAGATGGATGGCTCATATTTTACACAACAGAGCAAAAAGACGGCTCTAACACATTCGACGCACTGGCAGCGGCCTATATCAAAGGCAGCGAAAAAGAAGGCTGGGAAAATGCGGGGCATAACCACTGGACTTATTATAAAAATGATTTCATGATCCTGTATGCCGACACTTTCACAACCTTTAAAGAAGACGGAACATTGGACACGAAGATCCCTGTGATTTTTGGGAAGGTCGTGAATCCGGATATCAAAACAATTGAAGCCGCAGGACCAGATGGCAAGTTTACCAAAATAGAAATCTTTGAAAAAGAAAACGAACGCTATTATTACGCAATTGGTGATTACAAAGAAGTCAGGGCACTGGACGCCGCAGGCAAAGAAATCGATCGCCAGGGAGAAAAACAGTAAAAAAGATTGGCTCGAGAGATGAGCCAATCTTTTTTGTTT